>JAGWZN010000041.1 GCA_018968785.1 Patescibacteria group bacterium | reverse complement strand
TAGCTGATCTGCAAAGTTTTTCAGAGCATTCCAGGTCGCGGTCGAGAGGCTGCCGATCTCTTTCGCCGCTACTCCCGGCGCCCGCCAAACCGGCACTCGAACGGTATTAAAGTTATCAATCGCCACGCCCAGCGCCGGACCGGTCGGATTGAGCCGGACTTTGGCTTGATAGCTCGCCTGATTATGCGTATAGAGAATAGTCACGTTTCGGTCGCCCTTCTGCAGATAAGTACTGAGCGCGTTCTGTAATCCTTCCACCGTATCCACCGGAATAGGGTTCGATCCCGACTGGTCGGCGATACCGGTAATGACATCGCCCGGCTGGACAGGAGTGGTCGAGATAGGAGAATGCGGCAACTCGCTCACCACATATACCTGACTCTCCTTAACGACCGCGCCCGGTACAGCCGCTAGATCTTGGCTACCGGAGACAAAACCGACGGAAAAGGCGATAGTAAGCACCAGGAAAGCGAACAGCAAGTTCATCCCCACACCGGAGATGATTACTAAAATGCGCGCCCATACGGGTTTATTAGCATATGAACGGGTATCGGGATCCGCCTGCGCCGACGGATCTTCGCCGTGGATTTTCACATACCCGCCCAACAGAATCCAGTTGACGCTGTACAGAGTATCGCCCACTCGTTTGCTGTACAGACGCGGCGGAAAGCCGATATTAAACTCATCCACTCGCATACCGGTCCATTTAGCCATCAAGAAGTGGCCCAGCTCATGGACAAACACTAAAACGCTTAGCAGCAGAATAAATACAATGAGGGAAAGCAGCATGGAAATGAGTTAACCGAGCGCGCCGCGGATAGTGCCGATCAGGTTGCCAATCTCCACCAGCAACCACGGATAGAAAGTAAACAGAATCAGCTCCAGTATCAGGACTATTATTACTTTTACCAGCAACCGCCGGAAAAAACCAGTCAGAATAACGAAGGCGGAAAGGATAATCAGATAGGGCGCGATGTGAGAGTCCAGCAGTGACATTAAACCGTTCTAATTTCCGCTTCCTTTTCTTTCGTGGCCGCCTCGATTTTTTTATTGTACTCGGCCGTAATTTTGTCAATCTCTTCGCGGCCCCAGTCCCGGTTATCTTCAGTAATTTCGCCGTCCCGCTGCGCTTTTTGGATACGATCCCAAATGTCGCCGCGCGCCTGTCGAACCGCGATACGCGCCTCCTCCGCCATCTTTCCGACCCGCTTAACCAACTCTTCCCGGCGTTCGGCGGTCAGCGGCGGGACAGATATACGCACCACCCGGCCGTCATCGGACGGATTGAAACCAAGCTCGGACTCCCGGATGGCGGCGCTGATATCTTTCACCGTATTGGCATCAAACGGTTGAATAACAATCTGGGTTGCCTCCGGCACGGTCACCGTCGCCAATGACTTGAGCGGGGTTGGCGTGCCGTAATACGCCACCATAATCGAGTCGAGCATACCTGCCGACGCCCGGCCGGTACGCACCGTATGTAATTCACTCGTAAAATGAGCCAGCGCCGCGTCCATGCGCGGTTTGGCTGACGCTACCATATCTTGCACCATACAAGAATGCTTATGGATAATCTATGCTCAGTATACCATAGAATGGCGGCAGTTTTTTGACTATTGCAAAGCCGTATTAATCGCCTGCTTCAGATCGTTAGCGGTGACCGCTCCTTCAATTAACCGGCCCGACCCGTCCTTTTGCTTGTACACCACCGTGGCGGGCGTGCCGGTCACCCCCGCATCAGTGCCGGACTTCTCATCGGCCTGCACCAGTGCCGCTTCCTTCCCGGAATCCAAACAGGTAGTCAACCGGTCCGAGTCGAGACCCTGCTCTTTCGCGAGCGGCGCGAGCTGATCCAGCGCGAATCCGGTACCGTTTGAGGTGGTGCGCTCAAAGATCGTTGACAGATAACGGAAAAACGCGGCATCACCTCCCTGTTCATACACACACTGCAGCGCTTCCGCTTCTTTTTCGGCATTCTGATGAAACGACAGCGGATAGTACCGGTAAACAATCGCCACCTGATCGCCGTAGTCCGATTTTACCTGGTTAATGGTCGGTTCGTACGCTTTACAGTACGGACACTCGGTATCGGAATACTCAATCAGCAGTACCGGCGCCGTTCGGGAGCCAAGCACATGATCGCCCGGCTGGAGCGGCTGGGTTTTTACCAGTTGCGGGGTCGGCGCCGGCCGCGGAGTCGGTGTGGCTGAAAGTACCGCCACCTTTTCGTCAACCGCGTTCAGCTTTTGGATCGCGATCAGGGACAGAGCGGTCGAGAAGGCTACCAATACGGCAAAGAAGCCAAGAATGATGAGAACCGGATTAATAATTCGTGAACCGGCCATATATTAACAAAAGAAACGGTAAGACAGATTTATCTTACCGTTTCTTCTTATTTATCGCAAAATTTTCCCCTATTTTACGCCGCCGCCTCCGCCGTCTCGCCCAGCCCATACCGGATAAACCGGGTAATGACAATCTTCTCGCCTAGTTTGCCGGTCGTGTCGCGCAGATAATCGGCAATAGTCAGCTTGCTGTCCTTAATATAGGTCTGCGCCAACAGTTCTTCCACATTTTCGGGAGCCATGCTGGCAATCTGCAGGGCAATGTCATGCGCGAACTCTTTAAACAGCTCGCCACGGCTGACAAAGTCGGTCTCACAATTAATCTCCACCAGTACGCCAGTCCTGCCGCCATGGACGTACGCCTCAATCAAGCCTTCACCGGCCGTACGCTCCGACTTTTTTTCCATAATAGACGCGCCGCGTTTCCGAAGCGCTTCGAGCGCCTTGGATCGGTCGCCCTCCGCCTCTTCCAGCGCCTTCTTGATATCGGACAACCCCATGCCGGTCAGTTCGCGCAGCTCGGTAATATCTTGCAGTGTATAGTTTGCCATGCCTTTCTCTTATTTTTTAGTAGCGTATTCAAAGCCCTTCTCATCTTTAACCGCGGGCTTTTTCTGCTTCTCTTCGGATACTTCTTCCCGGATCTCTTCCTCAATATCCTGCCCCGCTTCCACAATCTCTTCCGGTATCTCAACCGTCACGGCGTCATCCGCTTTTTTTGACTCTGCCTGTTTAATCGAGATCAGTTTTTGGCCATTCTCAATCGTCTCTCGAATCAAGCGCATCAGCAGCTTCAGCGATTTCGGAGCGTCATCATTAGCCGGAATCAGGTGATCAACCAGATCCGGGTTGCAGTTCGTATCAACGATACCGAAGATCTCCACCTCTCTCAGCCGCGCTTCTTTAACCGCGTTATGCTCGAAGCTCGAGTCAATAACCAGGATAGCGTGAGGGATCTTGGTCAGATTACGCAAACCGCCGAACTTATGATGCATCCGCTCCAGCTCCGACTCCATCCGCACCCGTTCTTTTTTAATCATCTTCTCCGCTTCCTCGGTTTCCAGGAACGCTTCCATTTTCTTCATCCGGGCAATGCTCTTCTGCATCTCACTCCAGTTCGTGAGAGTGCCGCCCAGCCAACGAACGTTGACATATGGCGTACCGGTCGCCTCTCCCACCTCTTTCACCAAATCGCCCACCCGTTTTTTGGTGCCGACCAGGACAACCGTTTTGCCGTCCCGAATCCGTTCCTCCAAAGCGGTCAGTACTTTCTCCATCGCCTGCCGGGTTTTTTCCAGGTCAATAATATGAAGCTTGTCGCGTGTCGCGAAAATATACGGCTTCATTTTCGGATGCCACTTGCCGGACGAGTGGCCAAAATGCATGCCGGCCTCTACCAGTTCCCGAATCTCGGGAATAGTCGGAATCGCCATTTCTGCTCCTTCTGCCTAAGAGTAGGCGGTTAGCTGACGGTTCATCGGATCGCCGGACTTCTCCTTTGCGGGAGAAGCAGGAGCGGGACCCATTCCCTGTCAGCTCGGTTAATATTAAAAGAGAGCTAACTGCTCTTCCTTATTATTACCTGATTTTCCCGAAATTAGCAATAGGTTGAGCGCCTCCTAATTTCCGACCAATCTCCTCCGCCGGCTGGGGACGGCAGATATAGAAGCCCTGCACCGCGTCGCAGCCGTTCGCTTTGAAGAATTCGTATTCGGAGCAAGTTTCAATCCCTTCAGCGCAAACTTCCAGATGCAGAGTGTGGCCAAGAGCAATAATCGCCTGGGCAATCGTTTCGTCCCGGGCGTCGCCGGTCGATTCCTGAGTAAAAGATTTATCGATCTTTAAGAAATCAAGCGGTAACTGCTTTAAGTAACTCAGGGATGAGTAACCGCTGCCAAAATCGTCAATCGCGACTCGAAATCCCCGGTCTTTCAGGAAACGCAGCCGGGTAATACTCTCGGCGATATTCTCCATCGCCACGCTTTCGGTCAGCTCCAGTTGAAAGATGGCCGGATTCACCCTTCTCTCTTTCAGGCTGTGAGTAAGAAACTCCAGAAAGTGCTCATTGGAAAATTGGCGGGGCGAGATATTAACTGAGATTACCGGCAACTCGAAACCGGCCTTCCGCCACGCTACCGCTTGGGCCACCGCCGTCTCAATTACCCACTCCCCAATCTGGACAATGATCCCCGTCTCCTCCGCCAGCGGAATAAACTCCTCCGGCATAATAATCCCGTTCAGCGGATGTTCCCAGCGCAGCAATGCCTCCAGACTGATAATCCGACCGTCCTTTAGGCTAACAATCGGCTGGTAACAGAGTCGCAGCTCTCCGTGTTCAATCGCCTTGCGCAGCCCGTTCTCCACCAGCATCTTCGCGGATGCTTTCAGATGCATTGCCGGAGTGTACACCTTATAGTTATTGCGCCCGGCTTCTTTGGCCTGATACAGCGCGTTATCGGCGTTCTTCAGTAAAGTGTCTGAGGTTTCGCCGTCGTTCGGAAAGGTGGCAATGCCGATGCTAGCATTCACATGCACTTCTTCGCCATTAATTAACAGCGCGGGTGCCAGAATTTTGAGAATCTTCTTGGCCAGCTCCTCCACTTCGCCCAGCTCGGCGATATCGGACAGGACGATGACGAACTCATCACCGCCGAACCGGGCGACCGTATCCTCCTCCCGCACATAGGCAATCAGCCGCTTAGCCACCTCTTTTAAGATCAGATCTCCGGCTTGATGGCCGAGGGTGTCATTAACATTTTTGAACCGGTCTAGATCGAGAAACAGCACCGCCACGGTCTCCATCTTTCGTTTCGCGTGATGGAGACTGACGTCCAGCCGGTCCTGCAGAAGTATCCGGTTCGGGAGGCCGGTCAGGGAGTCGTGAAACGCCATGTGGAGCAGAAGGTCGGAGTTTCCTTCGCCTTTAAACCGCTCCATGCTCATCTCGGCGTAGCTGGAAAACCGCTGACTGAGATCGGTGCTAATCCCACGAAAACCGACCGGACGGTGCCGGGCGTTCACAATCGGCACGATCCGGCTCTCCAGCCACAGCCAGCTACCATCCGGTTTCTGCCAACGGAACTCCTCAACCACCACCTCCTCATTCTTCAAACGCTTTAGCGCTTCCAGCAGTGCCGGGCGGTCAGCCGGGTGGATAACTTCGGGCCAAAAGCGCCGGTTATACCAAGCGTCAATCCGATGCCCGAGAATCCGCTCAGCCGCCTCGCCGACATACCCCACTTGCCACCGATCCCGCTCCGGCGAACCGTGCACTTCCCAGATGATCCCCGGCACCGTCCGCAAAACCTCATCGGCATATCCTGCCGATTGATGTAGCCGATCATCGGAAACTTTCTGCTGATCCATAGGGTTTCATAAGAGTAAGCGCATCTTTAATGGTTACTATTATGGACATTAAAATTACAGCCGCATGTAAGGTGAATTACAACTTTTTCCTTGTTGGTAACGGAAAATGTCATTATAGTTAACTTACTTTCAAACTCCGCTAGATAAATATCTCGTATGGGAGAGCCAAGCTACCGTGAACTTTTGTACATGCTGTCAAAGGAGGCGGGCGAGATTATCCGCTCTGATTTTAATTCCGACTGTGAAACCAAGAAGCGCTGGAAGGAGAATAACACGCCGGTAACGGAAACCGATCTGAGGGTTAATTACCTGGCTATCGCTTTCGTAAAGCAGTACTTTCCAACTTATAATATCCTCGGCGAGGAGGAGAGTAACTTAACACAGGAAAGCGACTACTTATGGATCTGCGATCCGGTGGATGGCACCCTGGCGTTCAGCCACAGCGTTCCCATCTGCGCGTTTTCCATGGCTCTCGTTTATAAAGGTCAGGCGATAGTGGGATCGATATACGACCCGTTTATGGATCGATTTTTCTACGCCGAGAAAGATCGCGGCGCTACCTTGAACGGAAAACCGATCCATGTTAATAAACGGAAAACGCTCGTCAATCAAGTAATCGGTATGAGCGGCGGCCATAACGACACGATTAACCAAGGACGGTTATTGAACGCACTACGCGCCAAGGAGGCAAAGGTGATTAACCTTTACTCCAATATGTATATGGGCGCCTTATTGGCAAGCGGAGAGTTCGCTGCCGTTATTTACGGAGGTCGGCCGGTTTATGACGGTGCCGCCTTGAAGATTATCATTGAAGAAGCGGGCGGAAAGGTAACCAACCTTTTTGGCGTGGATCAGCCGTACGATCGATCCATACTGGGTTGCGTCTGTACGAACGGTCATATCCATAATCAAATTATTGAGATTATTGAAAAGGAAGCCCTACTACTTACCCAACCCCAGATTATACCGACCAGATAAAATCAAAAAATAAACGGGGTTATATATGTCTTCTCTTGAGCAGCTCCCAGGTTCTCATCCTGCACCGACCGAAAGGCCGATTAAACTCCCTTATCAGATTCAAAGGGTAGATGGAGACATCGGGGCAGTAGAGCGTCTTCTTGATTTATATCAATCAGGTCAGTTGGTACCGATACTTCAGGGAGGACATCACAGTCTTGTGTACCATCGACCGGGTGACAATCAAGTTGAGCAATCGGTATTAAAAATAATTGGAGCCCGCCGACCATTCACACAACGCGACGCTGAGGCCATGGCGAGCACAATTTTTGACTATGCTAAGCAGTTGGAGGTGATACTTGCAATAACCGCCACCTCACCGCTCGGCATTGGTATTATGGCGCTGCCTGAAATACCCGAGGATGAGGAGAACCGTTGGGCTATCATTAGCGCCGATGTAGGACATGGTCAAGATCTTGGCTCAATTTTTACGCGCGCCACTCCTCTGCAAGTAGTGGACCTGTACCGATACGTATTA
>JAGWZN010000040.1 GCA_018968785.1 Patescibacteria group bacterium | reverse complement strand
TCCGGGTGGTCGACAATCGCTTTAACAATAAACTCAACAAACTGCTGATCCAATACTTCTTCAGGCATGGCCTCACTTATGGATAAATCACCTCTAGTATAGGTTTCTGTTTTGAGAAATGCAAGCAAGTGCCGCAACGGCTTTGCTACTCTGCCGGCTCGGATTGATTTTCTTCTGTTTCTTCCGCGGTTGGCGACTCGGCTGTGGCTTCTGATTCGGTCTCTACTGCCGCATCGGCCGGTTCGGTTTTCTCAGGCTCGGTTTTCTCTTTCGGAGCCTCTTTCTTTCCGGGGGTGAAGAAGGTGTGGACCGTTCGTTCTTTCGGGAGAATGCCTTCTTTAACCAGTAAATTGGTGACAGTATCGGACGGCTGCGCGCCTTCGGCCAGCCATTTCTGCGCTTTTTCTTTATCAACTACCAACTGTTTTCCGGTTTGGGCCGGATGGTAATGGCCGATCACGTCAACACTTTTGCCATTCAGTTTAGAACGTTTTTCTTGAACGACAATGCGGTAATGCGGAGCGTGAATCTTACCGGTACGGGTTAAACGGATCGCGAGCATGTAAAACAATAGTTACTTACTAATCTGGTAGTAGCTTATCAGAAATGTACCGATTTGTCTAGAAATGATCTTCAGGAGATGTCGTCCTGCTTAGCAACTGCCACATCCGAGCTCTAAAAGATCTTGGTGGGGTTGAATCAGGGGTTGGTTTGGGCGGGAGTTTTTCTGTGATATGGATAAACGGCATATCGGCTTGGCGTGCGGCGTGATGAGTTAATAGATTGCTGCTCACCACATAGGTGTTTTCAGGATTTCCACCCAGGGCGCACATCATGGTACGAAGTTGCTTCGGGCCTAGTTGCTGGCCTGGCCATCTACGATGTACGCTTCCGGCCCCCAGATCTCGTGTCAGATATTTGAAAACCCGCCGATCCTCCCAGGGAAGACCAGAAGTATGCAGACCAACGCCGTGTATATATTTTGTATTAAGAACTATGCTTATCCATGTCCCCCAATCAGCCAGGGTGGATCCTGGAGGGACGAGTTCTGACACGTCAAATATATAATATCCGGGCAGCTTGGCAAAGGGAATTTCGGCAACGGCGGGAAAAGAGTGATCCGGTCGTTTCTCTTCTCTTTTCAGATCCTCAGTCGCTGCTGGCGGGAGAGAGAAAAAGGTTGGAAAGGACCCTGCGGTTGTCGGGGAATCGGGGAAAGCAGTCTGAAGTTGAAGTTCGTTCAAAATGGCTGCTAGTGCATTATTTTCTCGCACTTTTTGTGCTGCATTTATCCGGGCAAGCTCTGTAGGGGTTATCTGACCTTTTTCTCCTGATGCGAGTTCCGGTTGCTCGGGTGAAATTAGCCCTCTATCTATTCCTGGGATTTCCATAGCGTTAACTTATGATATATATCGTGCGGTTGTTGTCGTTGCCCGGCGCAAAAAGCGGCGAAGGTCATAACTTTTCCATTTTCCGGCTGCACCAGATCAAACATTAACTGGCCGTTTTCCAAATGGGCTTTCTCAATAATCAGCCGTTTTCCTTTATACTCGGTCCAGGAGCGTGGCCAGTCGTGAAAGGCGCGGATTTGGCGTTCCAGCTCTTCGGCCGGTTTCCGGAAATCCAGGCGACCGTCCTCTTTCTTGATAAGTCGGGTAAAGGTGGCTTCGGCGTGATTCTGAGGAGTAAGAGTCAGCTGCTCCTGGAGGTAGTCGTTTATATTCTGCAGGAACAGGTCTACACCCTTGACCGTCAAAATATTATACAGATCACCCGGTAACTCGTTGCCACGCAACGGTATCCTTTCCTGTGCCAGAATCGGTCCGTGGTCCATCTGCCGGTCAATCTCCATCAGGGTCACCCCGGTTTCTCGGGCGCCATCTAAAATAGCTTGCACAACTGGAGAGGGGCCGCGGTACTGCGGAAGGAGCGACGGGTGGATATTGAGAACCTGGCCGGCCACTGAATCCAGAAGCGGCTGTTTGAGAATAGCTCCGTAACCGACCACTAAAATAAAAGTCGCCTGAGAGGCATCTACTGCCGCCAGCTGCTCATCCAGAGACGCTCCCGGATCATCAAGGACGGCGGCCGGAGCGTAGTCGGCCAGGGTCAGCGCTTGCAAAGCGATCGGTCCGATCGGGGGCGATCCCAGAAAAAGGTAGGGGAATTTTTCCATTAGAGCCGGGGATAATCAACAATTTTCCGCTCCTTTAGCTGTTTTTTGGGTATATACTCGGTAAACAGGATGCCGTGCAAATGGTCGATTTCATGCTGCAGTACCCGTGCCAGCATGCCATCGGTGTCAATCTCCACCGTATCGCCGTCTAAGTTTTTGGCCTTGACCCGCACCCGGTCCGGCCGCTGCACGCTTCCCTCTTTTCCGGGAATGGACAGGCATCCTTCCACGATATTGACCATGCGTTTACTTTTCCAGGTTACACGCGGGTTGATAAGGGCCAGATAGGGGAAAGAAGCCTCCGGATCTTCCGGGTCGTCCATCTCTACCACTAACAGAGAGATCAGCTTACCAATTTGGGGAGCGGCTAAGCCGATACCTTGCGCTTTCCGCATGGTTTCCCGCATATTGGCGGCCAACTCTCTAATCTCGTCTGTGATCTCGGTAATCGGTTCAGTTTCCTGATGCAGAACCGGATTCGGCTCGCAGTATATAGGTAAAATCATGCGTTGAGTGTAGCATAATTACAGGAAGGGAGAAAGGAGGCGGCTCTGGAAGCGAAAAAGCTTATAACAAGTACCATGGATTATGTTGCACTTTCCACGGTCGGGGTAACTGTATCAGAACGGAGCGGATGGCGGTGGGAAGGCGCGTATCGGTTGACGGAGTCTGCAGCAACAGATGAATATACTCCTTTTTCCGCCAAACGGCGCTAAACGGATAGCTGATCTTCCACTCAGTTTGAGTGATATCGACAAGCCGGCGGTATAGCGCGTGAGCGGTTTCGACGGTGAGAGCGTCCTGAGGAATCGAACAGACAACATACTGTCCAAACGGCGGCAGCCGGAGATGGCGCTGCTCTCGCACGCACTCAAGAACGTACGCATCCAGCCGCGACTGTCGAAGCGCCTGGATCAACGGATGGTCCATCTGGCTAGCCTGGATAACGCACGGCACCGGGAGAGCAAAAAGACGGCCGAGATCGGTAAAGTTGTGAAGGCGATCGGCAAAAACCGTTTGGCGCAGGAGCGGATCAAGAGAGAGAATAACGGCCAAACCGAGACGGTCAATCGGTTGATGGAGAATCGACCGGGTACCAATCCGCACTTCCGGCGGCAACTGGGAGTAGCCAAGCCGGTGGGCCAATCGCTTGGCAATGGTTTCAATCCCCGGCAAAACCACTCGTTCCGGTACGCCCTGGCGGGTTATGAGAGCGGCGCGGTCATGGGCGTTATAGAGAATCAGAACAGTTTGTCCACGGTTTAGGGTTGATCGAATCGCTTCCACTAACTCGTCGTTCAGGAGCGGTTGGTGGCTGGTGTCAATAACGCGCAGGGCAGGAGGCGCGTTGCGGCCAAGCGTATCTTCTTCCCACAGCTCTCTGCCGGTGTCGGGAGGCAAATAGCTCCGGAAATGGAGGCTAGCTTTACTGATCCGGGCCGCTTCTCGGGCAGCCGGCACCAGGTTAAGATACGGAGTCTGTTCATGATAAAAAGAAATGTCCTCCGGTTCGACGACCGTCATCTCCCGCAGATTGAGCCAGGGTGCCCAGAGCGCCCGTTCCCGTCCCAAGCCTACCGTGATCTTGCCGGTGGCGATAGCGAACCAGTTCCGCAGCTCTTGGAGCTCGTTATTTTGAGAAAAAAGTTCCTGGAAACGGGAAGAGAACTTCTCCCGCAATTCGGCGGTTTGTCGGGGTCGTTCTCCCGGTACGAGAATGCAGTGCTGAGGCGGCAGTTCGCCTGGCGGTCGCCAACCGGCGTAGCGGCTGATCAAGGCGCGGATTGGCGGTGTCAGAGGGTACCGGCGCAATCCGGACGGCAGCCATTGGTAGAGGGCGGTTGAGAGCGAGCAGAGGCCAACTTGACTCAGATATTCAATCAGGGCCCGGGCCGGCGCCCGTACCAGCGGTCCGGGTGTCAACACCTCCTCAATTGATTTACTGGCCTTCTCATCGGTTGCTTCCAAATGCCAAACGATACCGAGATACGAACGGGAACGGAACGGTATCCGCACTAAGCTGCCGGGAGCGCAGATGGCTTTCGACGGTACCGCGTACGACCACCAGGTTGTGTCGCGTCGAAGGCGAAGGATCGGCACAACCTGAGCGATCATAAAGAGAAGCTATTTTTTCAGTTTAGCGGCCGCGATTAGTCCGGCAAATAACGGATGGGGGCGGTGAGGGCGGCTGCGTAGCTCCGGATGGGCTTGGGTGGCAATAAAGTACGGATGGGCGCTTTTCGGTAGCTCAATATATTCCGCCAGACTACCGTCAGGAGAGAGGCCGGAAAAGATAATTCCGCTGTTTTGAAGGACCTGGTGGTATTCCGGATTTACCTCATATCGATGTCGATGACGCTCCAGTACGGTGCTTTTCTTTATTTCGTCCGGACGGTACTGTCGATACACCGCTTCGGCCAGGGTACCTTTCACCAGGACAGCCGGGTACTGGCCAAGCCGCATTGTCCCGCCTTTTTTCTTAATATGCAATTGATCGGGCAGGATCGTAATAACCGGCGTATCGGTTTGGGGATCGAACTCGGTGCTGGTGGCGTTGGGTAATTTCGCCAGATGACGCGCGATTTCAATGACCGCTGTCTGCAAACCGAGGCAGATGCCCAGATAAGGAATCCGTTTTTCCCGGGCGATCCGGATAGCTTGGATTTTGCCTTCAATCCCTCGTGTGCCGAACCCGCCGGGCACTATCAGCGCGTCCAGTCCCCCCATCTGTTTCTCAATGTCGCTGTCTTCGGCGTTAATCGGTACGATCTCCGTAAATACCTGGTGGTAAATACCGGCGTGTTTAATCGCTTCGAAAACGGAGAGGTACGCGTCATCGCACTCAATATATTTGCCGACTACGCCAACCTTCACAGTACCTTGCCGGGCTTGACTGTTCTGATACAGCCGCTCCCAGGTGTTAGTCATCTTGGCCGGTTTTTGCAGGCCGAAACTGGACAGTACAGCATCGGAAAAACCGCTGGCCTCCAGTTGAGCCGGGATATCGTACAGCGACTGAGCGTCACGGGCGGGAATGATATGGGTGTCGTGGACACCGGTGAACAGAGCCAGCTTCTCCCGTTCGTCCTTGGTAATCGGCCGTTTGCAGCGTACTACCACCACATCCGGTTGCAGCCCGTAGCCGCGCATCGTGATAATGGAGTGCTGGATCGGCTTGGTTTTGCCTTCATCGGACGGATACAGATAGTCCATCTTTACCACATGGATAAAGATAGTATTATGGCGGTTCTCCAGATAGTACTGCCGGACCGCTTCAATAAACGGCGCTCCTTCAATATCGCCAATGGTGCCGCCCAGCTCGACAATCAGAAAGTCCGGGTCATCCGACGTGCCGGCCGCGTAAATCCGACGCTTAATTTCGTCCGTAATGTGGGGGATTACCTGAATATCCCGCCCGAGAAACTCACCTTCCCGCTCCTGATCCATGACGGTTCGGTAGACGGCGCCGCCGGTAAAGTTAGAGAGTTGGGTCAGATTGACATCCATGAACCGCTCATAGTGGCCGAGATCGAGGTCGGTTTCGGCGCCGTCATCAGTGACGAACACTTCGCCGTGGCGGAAGGGGTTCATGGTGCCGGCATCCTGGTTGAGATACGGGTCGGCTTTCACCACCATTACTTTGTACCCCAGATCAATAAGTAGCCGCCCGAGAGAGGCGGCAGTGATTCCCTTTCCAATTCCGGAGACAATCCCTCCGGTTATGACAATAGTCTTCGGGCTGGTGGGACTTGGCATGGCGGCTGGTTAGCGGTTTTTTTCATCATAGCAAAAAATTGGAAAAGAAGTCAGTCGAACGGGATGAGTCGCGGTGACTTTTCCGCTCCTACTCTTTCTTCCTTCTTTCCGGCAAAAAACAAACGGATCCCATATCCTGCGCCCGAAAATAGGTATCGACAATATATTTTCGCCAGCTCGGATTAGCCATGGCGCGCACCGCTTCTTCCAACTCGGCTTCCGTATGGATCCGATCGAGGCTGATCAGCTCGGCGCTGGCGGTACTGATAATGCTGCCGGCAGTCTGATAACTATAAACCTGATTCGCCAGTTGCCGGACGATCTCCTGCTCAACCAGTTTTTGGTTCTTTGCCGCTGTTTGTATCCGCTCCGGCAGGCAGTCGCGGATGTACTCGACCTGAGCTTGGCTATTGACCGGAAAAGTCAGGCTGAGAACGGTATTATGCTCTCGCTGCATGCAGGCGCTATCTAAGCTATAGGCCCAGCCTTTCTCCTCGCGGAACTCCTGGTAGAGCGGACCCTGGGTAGTATTAATCAGTAGGATCAGCAGGAAGCAGACCGCCCGGAACTCAGGGTACGCCAAGCGGGGATGGATCCAGGCCACTTCCAGTCGCGGCTGTGTGACGCTCTCAAAAAAGACCGTATGGTACTCTTTTTGCTTCCAGACTGTCGGCAGGATACTCTGCTCAAAGTCCTGTTTCACGGTTGGGAGGGCGGAGAGCTGATCTTTAAAATAGGTGAAATCGTCATCACCGACCGCCAAGGCCACCACCTTGGAATTACGGGAAACGGTCCGGTGCATCTCAGTTAGCCGCTCGCTGGTGCTGGCCATCAGGTCTTCGTCGCGACCAAATATTTGTTCCAACGGATAGAAAACATCGTCAATAAACTCCTGGTAATAGTATTGGCTGGCCTTGCTTTTTCCGGGATAAAACTTATTTTGGTTGCGCTCGTTAATAACCACCGACCGTTCGACCGCTACGTCCTCCTCGGTAAAGATTGGGTAAAACACCCGATCGATCAGAGCATCTATCCCGAAGTTCTGTTCCTGTGCCGGGGTGTCGATCCAGTGCGAGGTAATCTTGGCGTGGGTGGCGCCATTAGAATTACCGGCACGCATACCTAATATCCGGTCCAGTACATACGGCTCCGGATACCGTTTGGATCGGATCAGTTGGGTATGTTCCATGAAGTGCGGCGATCCCGGCAGAAAGTGGTTTTGGGGGATAGCGTGCCCACTGCCAACCGGCAACTGAATTTCCATGCAAGATATCGGAAACTTGTCCTGGTAGGTATAAACGGTGATTCCATTGGGGAGCACGGTTTTTTCAAACAGTTGATGATCGCGCATCTACGGCTGGCTAAAGCTGGCTTAATTGGGGAAAAACTGGTATTACATTAAGATGAAAGAAGAAAGGGTGGTTTCGTGTCCTTCCTTAATTTTACCTGTTACTAAGCTGTATGGCTCTTCCTCGCGTCGCGCTGGTCGGTTCTCCAAACGTCGGCAAATCAACCCTCTTTAATCGTCTGATCGGTAAACGGCAGGCGGTGGTTGCCGATGTGGCCGGTACAAC
>JAGWZN010000039.1 GCA_018968785.1 Patescibacteria group bacterium | reverse complement strand
GCCGCCTAACACCTGATGAATCAGCACCCGTGAGTTTGGCAAAGCGATCCGCTTGCCCTTTGTACCGGCCGAGAGCAGCACAGCGGCCATGCTGGCGGCAATGCCCACGCAGATAGTGGAAACGTCCGCCTTCACATAGTTCATCGTGTCAAAAATCGCCAGACCGGCGTAAACCGAACCGCCCGGACTGTTAATGTAGAGGCTGATATCGCGCTTGGAGTCCTCCGAATCCAGAAAAAGCAGCTGGGCATTAATCAGGTTGGCAACGTCATCATTAATGGCGCCGCCTAAAAAGACGATCCGATCCTTTAGCAACCGTGAGTAGATATCATAGGCTCGCTCGCCGAACTGCGACTTCTCCAATACGGTTGGAATAAGGTAGGGCATAATTTTATTTACTAGTGGCAATTTCATAGAGACGCTCCACAGCCTGCTGGGCCGCCTGCTCGCTCTCAGCCAGCCCCTCCGCTTCCACCACCTTACCAAGCGCCAGTCCGATCCGGACATTTTTCTCCGCTTGCGGCCGGGTCTCTTCCCGCACTTGATCGGCGGTCTTTTTCACCTGTTCCAGATAGGCATCCCAGTCAAAGTTCATTTTACTGAGACGTTCCTGAGCTTCGGCGTACATCCGCTCCATCTCTTGCTTCACTAATGACTGCGGCAGATCAAACTTGGCCAATTTAAGAAGTTGGTCTAAAACTTCCTGCTCCTGCTTCTGTCGGCTTTCCTGCCGTTTTTCCTCCACAATACTCTCCCGAATCGCCTTTTCCAGTTCAGAAAAGGTCGAATGGCCAAAGCGTTTGGCAAAATCGGCATCTTTTTCCGGCAGATTGACCCGCTTCAGCTCGTTCACCGCCACCTCAAACTCGGCTTTTTTTCCCGCCAGCTCTTTGGCATGATACTCTTTCGGAAAAGTAACGGTGATCTTTTTCTTCTCTCCTTTTTTCATGCCGATAATCTGATCTTCAAAGCCGGGAATCAGTTGCCCTTCCCCGATAACCAGCGGATGGTTTTTATTGGCCATATCCGGCCGCTTCACCCCGCCAACCGAACCTTCATACGCGATATCGGCCCACATTCCCTCTTCCAGCGCCCCATCCTCTTCCACCTCCACCAGCGCCGCCTGCTGCTTGCGCAGATAAGTAATAACCTTCTCTACTTCATCTTCCGCGACCGGTTTCTCCGGTTCGGGTTTAATCTTAATCTTTTTATACCCGTCAATTTTCACCTCCGGCATGACATCAACCTCTACTTTGAAAGTGGCTACGACGCCAGACGGATCGGCACTGTCAGAGGGCGTTTCGTACTTTTCAATGGTAACCTCTGGCCCTTCCACCGGCCGGATATCCGCTTCCTGAACCGCTTCGTAATAGACGTGTGAAATGGCGTGATCCAACGCCGCCGCCTCAATCCGCGGACGCCCGACCTGTTCCAAAACTTTAGCTTTCGGCGCTTTACCGGCACGAAAACCCGGCAGGGAAACCGATTTCGTGTATTCGTTTAACTCGTGATCAAAGGCGTGGCGGAACTGATCAGCCGAAACAGTGACAGTTAACTGAATACGGCTATGCGGCAAAACTTTTTTATGAGTAATCATGCGGATCACGTTAGATGTATCCGATTCAGGATAGCAGAAGATCAGAGAAAACGCTACCGCGTGTACTAGATGTACCTCCTCACTTCTTATTCAGTATCTCGATTCCCGGCAAGGCATCACCCGCCAAAAATTCCAGAGCCGCGCCGCCGCCGGTCGATACGAAAGTGAACTTATCACGCAGATTAAGCTTACTGATCGTCTCAACCGTGTCGCCGCCGGCCACCACCGAGGTCACCCCCTTCAGCCCGGCAACATAACCGGCAATTGCCTCCGTGCCGGCCGCGTATTTTTCATCTTCGGTATAGCCGAGACTACCGTTCCAGAAGATAGTTTTGGCGCCTTTCAGGATTTGCTGGAACTCTTCCACCGCTTTTTGGCCGATATCCAGGTACTTGAACTTGCCCTTCCCTCCCGATTCGTCTTTTACCAGATCGGCTGCCAGCACCAGTTTATCGCCCAGATCCTTCATGAGACCGGTTGCCAAGGAAACATCGGCTTTATCGGCCAGTGAAGCGCCAATGTCCTCGCCTTTGGCGAGCAGAAAGGTATTAACCATGGCACCGCCGACTAAGATCTTATCGGCCTGATCCGCCAGCTTTTTAATAACGCCGATCTTATCGCTGACCTTGGCGCCGCCCATCACCACCACAAACGGGCTTTCCGGTTTCTCCAGAAGCGATCCCAGCATCTCCACTTCCTTCTGCACCAGCAAACCGGCATACGCCGGCAACAGCTCCGCTACCCCGACCGTCGAGGCGTGAGCCCGGTGATCGCAGGCAAAGGCGTCATTCACGTACAGATCAGCCAGATCAGCCAACTGCCGGGCGAAGACCGGATCATTTTTCTCTTCCCCGGGATAAAACCGCAGATTCGGCAGTACCAGCATATCGCCTTCGCTCATTTCGCTAATCGCCCCGGTCACCTCCGGATCCGCCACTTCCCGCGCCAACCGTACCCGGCGGTTTTCGTACTTATCGGCTAAATACTCCGCTACCGGACGGGTTTCCAACTCCGGCTTGCGCTCACCATCCGGACGGCCGAGATGAAAACCAATGACGATCCGGGCGCCTTTTTCCATCAGCAGTTCCAGAGTCGGAAAAGTCACGGAAATCCGATAATCGTCCCGGATCGCCCCGCCTTCCAGCGGCACATTGTAATCCGGCCGGTAAAAGATAACTTTTCCTTTGCAGGAGAGCGATTCGACAGTTTTCATACTACGGTTGTTTAGAAGTGGATTTTTGAGCGACAATTTGGTCATCCGCCTGGCGGGCGATGGTGATAAAGGTCTTAATCTTCAGGCTGGCACCGCCAATCAGCAGACCGTCAATATCCGGCTGGCTTAAGAAGCCGAGTGAGTTCTGATCGGATACGCTACCTCCGTACAGCATCCGGGTTTTCTCAGTTACCACCCGCCGGAGGGCAGCAATTACCTCCTGCGCGTAATCAGGCGTGGCCGGGGTGCCGCTGCCAATCGCCCAGACCGGTTCGTAAGCAATCACTATCTGTTCCAGTTCCACCTGCGTCAGATCAACCGTCAGATGTTCCAGCGTATGCACCAGTTGCCGTTTAGAATCGGCCGCCTTCGCGTCCTCACCGACACAGATAATAGGATTCAGGCTATGATCCAGAGCGGAACGGACTTTTTGCGCCAAAAACGGCACCTTTTCCCCGAAAAGATGAGTCCGCTCAGAGTGGCCGATAATCACATACTCTGCCACCTCTTTCACCATCAGAGGTGATATCTCGCCGGTGAACGCTCCTGTTTCTTCGAAGTACATATTTTGCGCGCCCAGCTTCAGATGCGAGTAATGCCGGGGCGGCACAATATGCGCCACCTCCGTCAGCCAGATACTGGGCGGACAGAGAACAATTTCAATCTGCTCCAGATGCTCGGCTTCATTGCGAATACCGGTGGCCAGGATATGAGCATCGGCCAAAGTGGTATTCATTTTCCAGTTGCCGGCGATGAGAGGCGTGCGCATAGTTCTAGTATATCACCGATTTTAATCAAATCACCAGCGCAGGCAGGTATTAGCTTTCCAAAGCACTCCTCCGATGCACTCGCCGATAATAAGAGATAGCAAACCGGTGCGCTTCTTCCCGCAATAGTTCGGCCACGGTCTTCCATGCTTCAGGCGAAACCAGGGGCAAACGATCAAAATCGTTTCCGCACAGATCAACCCGCCGCCGGGTCGGACCTTTTGCTACCGCCGCCATCGCTACCGCCGCTTCCAGCTTCGCGGCCGACCGCGTCTCCAACGCCGCGTGAAGCTGGCCTTTGCCGCCATCCAACAAAATCAGATCCGGCAACGCCCAGTGTTCGCCGCCGGTCGTTACCCGCTTCAGCCGGCGGGTCAGCACCTCCTTCAGCATATCGACATCTGAGATGCCCTCAACCGTTTTAATCCGGTATTTCCGGTACCGGCTTTTATCCAGATAAAACCGCCGCCGCGCCTCCTCGCCGCTTTTTGCCGCTTCCACCTTGCCCTGCCGGATAACACCGGTAATCTGCGATCCGACCGCGTAAGCGCCCTGGATATTGGAAATATCGTAACACTCCACCCGGATATCCGTTTCCGGATCGTACCGGTAAACATCCGACCGCTGCTGACTGCCAATAAACCTCCGCGTTTCCGCCACATCCTGAATATGCAGCAGGCTTTGCAGCCGATCGCGCAGCTTGGCAGCTTGCTCGAATCGCTCTTCAGCCGCGCACCGTTCCATCTCCGCTTGCACCAGTTGCAGCACCTGCTGCCGATCGCCGCGCAGAAACATCCGGATCTGGTCGATATTCTTCCGATACTCCTCCGCGCCGATACCGGCCGCGCACGGGGCGTCGCACAGCTTCAGCGTGGCAAACAGGCAGCCGTGGCCCAGTTTGGCGTAGGTATCGTACTTGCCCTGGCTGCAGTCCCGGAACGGCCAGATTTTACGAATCGTTTTCAGCGCCAGCTTTACCGATCCGGCCGAAAGATAGGGGCCGAAGAACTCCTGGTTATCTATTTTCTGACTGACCTTACTAACCGTCGTGCGTTCCCGTTTGCGCCGGACCAACAGCTCTTCCAGCTCTTTCTCCCGGCTGATATAGATTGGCGGAAACGGTTCGGAGAGGTCGATCCGGATGAGGGAGAACGATTTGTCATCCCGCAGTCGGATGTTATATCGCGGCTTGTACTGCCGGATCAGACGGGCCTCCAACAGCAACGCCTCTATCTCCGAACCGGCAATCTGATGGTCAATACTGACCGCCTCGCTGACCATCCGGTCGATGCCCGGTCCGCGACCGATCTCCTTAGCAAAATAACTGCGCACCCGCTCCCGCAGCCGCACCGCCTTGCCGACATACAAAACCTGGCCGGCCTCATTCTTAAATAGATACACACCGGGAAGAAACGGCAGCGCCGCGGCTTGTTGGCGAAGGGCGGATGTCATCCCACCCAGTGTAGCAAAGAAGGAATAAAAGCAAAAACGGAAACCCAACCGTATTGGCAACCGACATAAATATCCGTATCATGATAATGAGCTTAATAGAACCGTAATCAAAATAAACTATGACCGATCAACCCGCGCCTTCCAGCTTTGCCATTGAACCGGCAATCATGTTCGGATGGAAGAAAACCTGGCAGCACATCGGGTTTTTCCTACCGCTCATGATACTGGTGGGCATTATCGAATGGATGACCCAGACTGACTTCTCCTTTCGGTTTTCCGAGACATTCCAACCGGCACACGGTTCGCTGTTGACCAGCTTGGCAGGGTATCTGGTCAATATTCTGGTCAGCGTCGGCCTGATTAATGTCGCCCTGCAGATTGCCCGCGGCCAGGCTCCGCGTTGGCAAGACTTAATCGCGCACGACCGGGTTATCCTCCGCTACATCGGCGGCGCGATCATATACGGAATCATGGTGATAGTCGGCCTGTTGATTTTTATCTTTCCCGGCATTTATCTGACGCTGCGATACGGTCTCTTCCGGTATTTTATTGTCGATAAAAACTCCCCCGTTCTCGACTCCTTCCAGCAGAGCAGCGTTATCACGAACGGAGTAAAGTGGAACCTTCTCGCTTTTTATATCGTGCTCGGGATGATTAACGTCATCGGCGCTCTGTTTTTCATGACCGGACTGATTATTACCGTTCCGTTAACGGTTATGGCGGAAGTTCATATCTACCGGCAGCTCACCGGACAACAGACCGCATAGAGTTAATAGGCCTGCCCGAAGTACCAGCGGTGTTTTGCCGGCTTGCCGCAGCCGATACAGGTACCGTTCTCTTCCGGCGCGTCTAGCGGCAGGCAGCGGGTTGTCGCCTTGGTTTCTTCTTTTATTTTCGCCTCGCAGGCCGCGTCTTCGCACCAAAGCGCCCGGATAAATCCGCGCGGCCCGGTCATGATATCCTTAAACTCCTGATAACTGTTTGCTTCCCGGGTATTTTCCTGTAAAAACCGCTCCGCCTCGGCATACATGCTGTTTTGCACTTGGTCTAACAGCTCCTGAATCTGGTTGACTAGGCTGCCTAGGCGAATACTGACCACCTCCCCGGTATCCCGACGCACCGCTTTCAAATCGCCGCTCTCCATCTCCCGCTGACCGATTTCAATCCGGATCGGCACGCCTTTAACCTCCCACTTGTTAATTCGGCGACCCAAACTCTCATCTTCCCGATCATCCACTTTAACCCGGAAACCAGCCTGACTCAGTTGATCGGCCGCGCTTCGACTGAACTCCAGCAGCGGTTCCTCGTTGCGAACCGGTAGGATCACTACTTGGATCGGCGCGATACGGGGCGGCAGCTTCAGTCCTCGGTCATCGCCATGCAGCATGATCAGCCCGCCAATCGCGCGAGTAGACAGGCCCCAACTGGTCTGCCAGACATACTGCCGCCCCCCGGTCCGATCTTGGAAAGCGATATCAAACGCCCGGGCGAAGTTCTGGCCAAGATCGTGTGAAGTACAGCTCTGCAGCGCCTTACCCTCAGCCATGAGACTCTCATAGGTCAGCGTAACATCGGCGCCGGCAAACTTTTCCGTTTCCGATTTTCGGCCGACTATGCCGGGCATCGCCATTACTTCCTGATATAAGGTCGTATAGTTCTCCATGGCTTTCAGCACCATCCCCCAGGCTTCCTCATGAGTGGCGTGAATCGTATGCCCTTCCTGCCAGAGAAACTCGGAGGTACGCAAAAACATGTACGTCCGTTTCTCCCAGCGCACCACGTTGGCCCACTGGTTAATCTTAATCGGCAGATCGCGCCAGGACTGTACCCAGCGGGAAAAACTTTCACAGATAATTGTCTCACTGGTCGGCCGGATTGCCAGCTTTTCGCTCAGCTCCTCACCGCCGCCGATAGTTACAATGGCCAGCTCTGGGGAAAACCCTTCCACATGCTCTTTTTCCCGGTTAAACAGCGCTTCGGGAATAAAGAGCGGAAAGTAGGCGTTTTCCACCCCATCGGCTTTAATCTTTTGGTCAAGCTGGCGCTGAATCTCCTCCCAAATGGCGTATCCGTACGGCCGGATAATCATCGTTCCTTTTGCCGGTCCGTACTCAGCCAGCTCCGCCTGCAGCACTATGGCGTTATACCATTGCGACAGGTCTTCCGATCGTTTGGGTAAGGTTTTGTTGTAAGCCATATTAAATCAACCCCCGCACATCGCTGATCGTTATCAATAAGATTAACAGCATCAGCGCGGCAAAACCGACCATATGCAACCATCCTTCCAACTGCTCGGCGATAATCCGCTTGCGGAAGATCAGCTCAGTCAGCAGAAAGACCAGCCGGCCGCCGTCTAATGCCGGCACCGGCAGAATATTAAAGACTGCCAAGCTAATCGATAGCACCACGCCCAGATAAATCACTGCCGGCCATCCCTCTTTGGTTGCCGCGTCGGCGGCCCGATACACTCCCACCGGACCGGAT
>JAGWZN010000038.1 GCA_018968785.1 Patescibacteria group bacterium | reverse complement strand
GTTAACCACTTCGGCAAAGTTGGAATCGCCGGCTCCCAAATCAAGTATCGGTTCCTGTGTTTCCGTCACTTCCGGGCCGAAGACATCTTTATAATGCCGGGTTGGCCGGGCCGTTCGTATTACCGTACTGATCGTATTCCGAGCGGCTTTCAGTCCGGCCGCCGTCCGCTCGGCTTCCCGCTCGACTTCCAACCTGGCATGCTCCGAGGAATCGCCAGTCCGGTCGATCGGTCCGGTCCGCCCATCCGGTGCTTCCTGAATGGGCTCCGAAGAAGAAGGAATCTGTTCAAAATGGTTCATACCTCAAGGATACCAACAATGGCTCTGTCGATTCAATGACAAGCCAAGGAGTAAAAACTCTGCTTGCCAGGCCTTACCAATTTCTCTACAATAAAAATGCCTGATTATCATCAGCTTTGTTTATGGATCAGCCTCCATCCTCCTGGACAACCAGCGAGAAACCCCGGGAAAAATGCGGGGTTTTTGGTGTCTACGGTCTCGATAAGGATCTGGACGCGGCCCGGCTCACCTATTTCGGCCTCTATGCCCTACAACACCGCGGACAGGAAGGATCGGGAATCGTTTCGTCCGATACCGAGCGGTTCTTTATCCATAAAGGCACCGGCTTGATGGCTCATGTGTATGACGAGCAGGACATCAAGAAGTTGCGCGGACAGTTGGCGATCGGCCACAACCGTTACTCCACCTCCAAGGGCACCGATAGCAAGCACACCCAGCCGGTTGTCCCCTCCGATCAGACCGTCGCGGTAGCCCATAACGGCAATTTACCCTCCACCCGAAAACTGGAGGTTTTTTTAACCGCGAACGGCGTCAATATTGACGGTCTGAATGACTCCGCCCTGATGGCGGAAGCCATCCGTTTTTACCTGAAGCGCGGCGCCTCGCTGCAACAAGCCCTGGAAACCGCCTATCCGCTGTTTACCGGGGCTTTTTCTTTACTGGTGATGACGAACAACGAGATCGCGGCGTTGCGCGATCCGTGCGGCATCCGGCCGCTTTCCATTGGCATTCTTGATGGCGGCTACGCTTTTTCATCCGAAACCTGCGCCTTCGACACCATTCACGCCCGTTTTCTGCGTGATGTCGAACCGGGCGAGCTGGTAATTGCCAACCAAAACGGTCTACGCACGCAGCAGTTGGCAAAAGGCCGGTTGCACTTGGATATCTTTGAGTTCATCTACTTCGCCCGGCCGGATAGCGTCCTGCTTGGCCAGAGCGTCGATCAAGTCCGTTTCAATTTCGGAGTCGAGCTGGCCCGGGAGTATCCGGTGGATGCGGATGTGGTCGTGCCGGTGCCGGATTCGGCGATTCCGGCCGCTATGGGATTCGCCCAGGAGTCCGGTATTCCCTTTTATCACGGTTTGATTAAGAACCGGTACATCGGCCGGACTTTTATTCAGCCGGAGCAGCATCTGCGGGAGTGGAGCATTCATATGAAGCTGAATCCGCTACGCCATGTTATTGAGGGAAAACGGATAGTACTGGTGGATGACTCCATCGTCCGCGGCAACACCTCTAAGCGGATGATCGAACTGGTGCGCAAAGCCGGCGCTAAGGAGGTGCATTTCGCGGTCAGTTCGCCGCCGTACCGGTATCCGGACTTTTATGGAATCGACACGCCCGATCAGGAAAAGCTGCTGGCGTTTGGCAGAAGCGTCTCCGAAATGAACAGCTTTCTCAAATCCGACTCCTTGCACTATCTCTCTTTGGAGGGGCTGTTCCGCGCCACCGGCCGTCCGGCCGATGACTTCTGCGCGCCGGTATTTACCGGTGTCTATCCAGTTGATATCGCCGAGCGGCAGGATGAAGTGCGCTACTTGCCTTCCGCCGACGAGTCCGACTTTATCCCGGAGCCGTTTATGGCTTTGGAGCCGATGTCGGCCCGATAATGCTTCCCTTCGAACCGAATGCACTCCGCCGCCTGATAGGCGGTTTTTAAGGCCGCTTCCAGACTTTCTCCCCACGCCGTTACGCCGAGCACCCGCCCGCCGTTGGTAACTAACTGCCCGTCTTTCCGGGCCGTCCCCGCGTGAAATACCACCACCTCGGGAATCCGCTGTGCCTCCTCGATGCCGGTTATCGGCAGCCCTTTTGGATAGGCGCCGGGATATCCCTTGGACGCCAACATGATACAAACGGCCGCGCCATCCCGCCACTCAGGCTTGACCTGATCCAGCCGACCTTCCACCGCCGCCATCAGCAATTCGTACAGATCGCTTTTCAGGAGCCGCATATAGCTTTCCGTTTCCGGATCGCCAAACCGGGCGTTAAACTCCAGGATTTTCGGTCCGTCCGGCGTCATCTTCAGACCGGGATACAGCAGACCGGTAAACCGGCGGCCGGTTTCATCCAGCCGGTTAATAACGGGCCGGACAATCCGGCGCTCGATATCGGCCATCATCTCTGGCGTCACCCAGGGCAGCGGCGCGATCGTACCCATGCCGCCGGTATTGGGACCGGTATCGCCATCACCCACCGGTTTATGATCCTGCGCCGGCGGGAAGAGCAGCACGTTCTTACCATCGGATAAAACATGGATCGATATTTCCTGGCCGGTTAGGAACTCCTCAATCACCACCTGCTGTCCGGCCTGTCCGAACACCTGATCCAGCATAATCTCTTTGAGCGCCCGCTCGCCTTCTTCGCGGTTGTGGCAGATGTATACGCCCTTCCCGAGCGCCAATCCGCTTGCCTTAACCACCAGCGGGAACGGCCGGTCCGCCAGCGCCGCCAGTGCTGATTGATGGCTGTCGTGAATCGTAAAACCGGCGGTCGGCAGGCCGCCTTCCGCCATCAGTTGTTTGGCAAACGCTTTGGAAGCCTCAATACGCGCGGCGGCGGCAGTCGGTCCGAAGACAACCAGCCCTTCCGCCTGGAAGAGATCGACAATTCCGGCCGCCAGCGGATCATCCGGTCCCACTACGGTCAAATCAACGTGTTCCGCTTTCGCGTACGCCACCAAACCGGCAAAATCCATGGCTTTGATATCGACATTTTCCGCAATTTCCGCCGTGCCGGCGTTTCCCGGCGCTACCGACAGACGGCTTACCATGGGCGACTGGGCCAGCTTCCACGCCAGAGCGTGCTCCCGGCCGCCACTTCCGATAACCAATAGATGTTTACCCATGATTCATGATATGATTAAAAACAGTAAATTCCCCATTCATTATATCTACATATCTATGAGCGTTTCCATATTATTCCAAAAAATGTTCTCGACCGAGCCGGTGAAAACGGTAACCGTCTTTCGTCGCCCGCTGAAGATTACCCGACGGGGTATTACTATCTCTATATTGGTTTTAATTTTGGTACTCCTCCTGGCGTATTCGGCGTACGCCTACACCAAGCAGATGAACTCGCCCATTGCCGATGCCAACACCCCGACGCCAACCACCGTCGCTTCCGCGACGCCCAGCCCGACGCCCACGCCGGTCACCTTGCCGTCGCAACTCACCGGCCTCCCGGTTCCGGCCGGCACTCAAAACCTGCATCCGCTGGCAGTGATGATTGAAAACGCGCCGGAAGCCCGACCGCAGTCCGGTCTGGGTCAGGCGGATTTGGTGTACGAAGCAATCGCCGAAGGCGGCATTACCCGGTTTATGGCGATATTCGGCAATCCCAGCCAAGCGATCCGGGTCGGACCGGTTCGCAGCGCCCGGCCGTATTATGTCGATTTCGCCACCGAACTTAACGCGTTTTACGCCCATGCCGGCGGCAGCAAGGACGCGCTCAGCCAGATCGATAGTACCGGCGTGCTTGATATTAACGGCCTGACAGTTGGCGCGCCGGTCTTCACCCGCGACTACAGCCGGCCGGTTTCCGAGGAACACACGCTGTATTCATCGACTGATAAGTTGTGGCAGTACGCGACCGGCACCCGCCATTGGTCGCCCACCCAGACCATTTCAACCTGGAAATTCCAAGATGACGCTCCCGCCGCCCAGCGCCCGGCCAGCCAAAAAATATCGGTAAGCGTTTCCGGGCCGCTCTACGCCGTGACCTGGGAGTACGATCCGGCCAATAACGACTACAAACGGAGCATGGACGGCGCGCCGCATATCGATGCCGATACCGGCAAACAGATTACGGCTAAGAATATCGTGCTAGAAACTGCCGCCCGCCAGGATTATACCGAGTACTACCCCGGCGTCTCCAAGGTAGTCGGAAAATACACCTTAACCGGCAGCGGGCCGGCGGTGGTATTCCAAAACGGCCAGGCGATTAAGGGTACCTGGCGCAAAAACGGCACCGACCGCACCCGGTATTACGACAGCAGCGGCAATGAGATCAGCTTTGTGAAAGGAAACACCTGGGTACAGATCGTACAAACCGACAGTACGATTTCGTATTAAAAAGCTGCCGGAAATAGCGCGCCGGTGCGTGAATTAGCGCTCCGGCACCTTTCCGCCCCGTTCCCGCGCCTCGGACAAACCGATGGCCACCGCCTGTGTTCGGCTAGTCACCTTTTTCCCGCCGCGGCCGCTCTTCAATGTACCCGCTTTCATCTCCCGCATCGCCTCTCCCACTTTTTCTTGCGCCAGTTTTCCATATTTTGCCATGGTGTGTCATTTAATACTGCTTTAACTTGTGCCAGCGAACCGATCCCGCAGCGCCTGCACCGCCCTCCGGGCAATGGCATGGCACTCCGCGTCTGACCGCTCCTCCCGGATTCCGGCATCGTTATAACTCCGCCGATACACCAACCGTTCTTCACTGTTCAAACCGCGAAGATAGGAAGGGGTATCATCTATATCGCCAAAACCGTTAATGTCATCGAAATCGAGGTAAGGCATAATCGTTCATTACGCCTTCCTTGTACTCTCGATTTTATGGGCGCGATGTAATTCCGGCTACAAATACTCACTGTTCGCGATAATCCTCTCTAGCAGCTCAATCGGGAAAATAGCCGGCTTCTCGGCCAAGGCCTGATGATACAGCACGGTCGAAGGAGTCAAACCGGGGAGAGAGTTGATCTCAATAATCAGCAGCTTGCCGGTCTCGGTGTGGATAAACGCGTCGATCCGGCCGTAACCGGCCAGCCCGACCGCTGCCGCCACCCGGCCAATCCGCTGCTTTACCGTGGCCAGCGTCCGGGGCGAAATGATCGAAACCGGCGGCGGGGTGATATTCACGCCGGTGCCGCCCTGAAACTTCTCCTCCACGCTCAGCACCTCGCCCTCCGCCACCGTAATACTGGGATTCAGCACTCTCATAACACCGTTTTCCTCTAATACCCCGACCGTCGATTCAACCCAGCCGGAGATCCGGCGATGTTTCAGCGTGTTACCCTTCACCCGCACCGTATCAGTCGCAATAAACTTTTCAAATAGCAGCTCATCCGCCCGACCCATCTCCACCATCTCGGGCTGGTTGCGGAACATACCGGCCGGAATATGGGTCACTCCGGAAGCGATCAGATCCAGGTAAGTGGCCAGGTCATCCACTTCGCTCAGCCGCACAATACCGGAGGAACAACCCTCAGCCCGCGGTTTCACAATCAGCGCGCGGGACCGGAGCGATCGACACAGTTCGATCCACAAACTCGCGACCGCCTGCCGATCCATTTTCAGCAGCTCCCCAACCGGCCAAAGCTCTTTCGCCACCGTCTCTACGCCGGGAATACGGGCTTCGCGGATTGCCCGGCCGGTCTCCCACTTATCCATACAGAGAGCGGAAGCGTCCGGACCGGAGCCGTTATACGGTATACCTCGCTCATCGAGGGTAGCCTGCCAAGCGCCATTTTCACCGTCTCCGCCGTGCAGCGCTAAAAATACAAACGATTGGTCGGATAGAAACTGCGCGAACGTCAGCCGAACCGGCAGTTGCAGATACTGCTCACCCTCTCCATCAGCCAGTCCCAGGTTCAGATGCACTCGTTTCACTAGCCGTTCCAACCGTCTCATGTCATCCGTCGCCCGCTCGCAGTTCTGCACAATCTCTTCCACGGTATGGTTTAAAGTATAGGCGTACGGCAACTGCCAGATATCTCCATCCGGAGCCAGAAGATACGGAGACGGCCGATACCGGGTAGACTTGCGCAGTTTTAACCACACATTGGTGCCGCTCATTAAGGAAACCTGACGTTCCGATGTACCGCCGCCGAACAGTACCCGCACCGGCCGGCGGTCAGATCCCGCCAACCCGGATAGCGGCGGCGGCACGGTCAGATGATACCGGCTGGCCGCCCGCTCCAGAATATACCGCAACACCATCTGATGGCTGAGGCCGATCCGGGAAGACTGCTGAAAGAGAAAGCTGTTCTGCTCCATGCCACTGATCGGGTTAAAATCCGCAAACCAGATATTGCCGTCATCAAGCACCCAGCCGTCGAAGCGGGCGAAATCGCGCATCCCCAGCGCCGTAAACAGCTGCTCGGCCTGAACCTGGATCCGCTCGATGGTTTCGTCATCAAACCGGGGCGGGCAGTGGTAGGTAACCGCCCGGGTCGGCAGATACTTTTTGCGGAAATCAAAGATCTGATGCTTCTGATAGTCCGCCTCGATTTCCGTCGGCAGGACCGCCACCGGCAAGCCAAACCGGTTCTGCAGGATAATCACCGTAAACTCCCGCCCGACCGCGAACGGCTCCACCACCACCCGGGTGTCCATCCGCTTGGAAAAGATCAGCTCCGCTTTTTGGACCGCCTCTTCTACCGTACTCACCGAAAAAACGCCAATGCTGGAGCCGCCGGCAGCCGGTTTGACCACCGCGCGGGTAATGGAGTTTTCGGCAAAAAACCGGCGGATGACCTCTTCATGATCGGAGTGGAAAATCTTTAATACTACCGACGGCAAGGCGAAAAACCCGGCCGCTTGAATGAACTCGTTGGCGGTTTGTTTATCAAACGCCTTTTTACAGGCGGCTGATGACGACCCGACGAAAGGCAGGCCGTGTTTTTCCAGCCAGGATTGAATCTCACCGTCTTCGCCAAACGGACCGTGCATGACCGGAAAGGTGATATCAACCGCTTTTAGGAGCTTAATCAGGTCAGATTCGGATAACGGCACGGCCGCTTGCTTGAGCTTGAAGTCAAAATCCGAGGGCGTATTGGAGTACAGTTGGGATTTGGAGATCTTATAAGCGGCGCGCTTCTGGTCGAAATAAACCGGCACGATCTCCAGATTGTCATCCTCCAGATGGTCTAATATCGACCGGGCCGAGTTCAAGGAGATTCCCCGTTCCAAGGAGGGTCCGCCGCAGAGTAACGCTATCTTCATTGCAGGAAAACTTAATAATCGTTTAGATTTGGAAGGTAAGATCATTATAACACATCCTGTCTCTGTCTCCAATTTTGCAAATTTCTTTATACACCTCTCATTTATTGATTAGTGGTTTGATTTTAGATAGTATCAACGCATGCATCGCATGCCCAACCTTTCTCCTGTTCCACGCGCGGAGTCTTACGGATTTTGTCAGGTACCTGCCGGAAACTTCGGTGATGTGTTAGAAAATCCCGAATACGGTTTCGAGGACAGACCAATATTTCATTTCTACGAATTGGCGGCCGAAATACGCGCCCTT
>JAGWZN010000037.1 GCA_018968785.1 Patescibacteria group bacterium | reverse complement strand
TTTTTCGTGCGATGCAGGATGCGCATTGTAAGTTGGGAAATATTTTTACAACATATCGAGACAATATCGACGGGGATAAAGAAAGTTACGGTTGCCATGAAAGCTACCAGATTTTGCGAGAGACGCCATGGGAAAAAATAAGAAGAAACCTGACCCCATTCTTGATTTCCCGAGCGATATTATTCGGTGCCGGTATGATTTGGCCAGATGGCAGGTTCACGTATTCTGCGCGCGCGGAACTGACCGACACTTTGGAAGCGGAACGAACTACAAAAGGATCACGAGCGGTACTAGGCAGCAGAGACGAGAGCCATCTTCCAGAAAAACTGGATCGAAAATATCGACGGCTACACCTTACCTCCGGTGATACAAATGTTTGCCAACAGGCAACGGTGAATAAACTTTCTATTACCGCTTTAGTTTTGTCTATGGTGGAGGCTGGTGTTGATTTGTCCTCGCGTTATCCGAGAAATCCGGTTACCGCCATGAAAAGACTAAATGCCAATGTTCTGGGTACTAATTATATGAAATCGGTAAGTAAAAAAATGGTAAATGCCTGGGATATTCAGCGGTATATTTGTGATCAAGCCATTGTTTTTGTAGAATGGGCGGCTAGTCATAATGAGGTGCCTGAATGGGTTATGCCAACCTTGCGCCGCTGGGATCGACTCCTTACCGATCTTAAAACCCATAATCCGGATGATTGGTCGTCAAGCGCCCGGGAGATTGATTGGTGGGCAAAGTGGCATCTTCTGCAACTTTATAAAGCAGAAAACCCCAAAGCGGGATGGGAAGAGCTTTTCTCAGTCAGTCTTCAGTATCATAATATTGATCCGAATGAAAGCTTGGCGTACGGGATGATCAATGACGGTATGCTCGCCCGTTGTTTTAGCGATCAACAACTGGAGAACTCAGTTACTGTACCGCCTAACCATATCCGGGCTCAACAAAGGGGAGAGGTAGTACAGCAAATTGTAGGAGGCAACAGGCAAATAAGGGACCTTGGTTGGGAATCGTTTATGGTCGCCGGCAAAGAAGAATATTTTGATTTTCCCGAACCGGAATTGTGGCGGGTGAGAGAAAAGTTGCGCAATCTCTAACGGGTTGGGGTAGGGTGGTCGGAATATAATTTCAAGCATCTGTCCCTGTTATCGGTGACTTATTTTAGTTTGGCTGCTGAGAAGATAGCTCGGTCTACTTGTAGTGTTAAAATAAATTACATTTCTCCCGCAACAGCGATTACAAACAAGCGCGACATTTCGTGATTGGATGAACTCATCCTACTATTAACAACTTGTCGTATGAAACACCAATCCTCTCTCAGCCGCTTTATAGCGGTCATTCTCCCGATCGCCATGATTGCCACCCTGGCCGGCTTACAGCCGCTATCGGCCAGCGCGGACGGCGGATATCTGACCCTGAACAGCTTTAGCGGTCATCCGGGAGTGACGCTGCAGGTGAGCGGAGGAGGATTTGGCGCCAATCAGACCCTATCTATTTCGGTTGGAGGATCGGTAGTTACCACGGTCAGCACCGTGGCGGACGGCAGTTTTTCCTTGCCACTGACGTTATCGGCGTCCCTGCCACAAGGTCCGCTATCGATCTCGGCAGTAGAAGCGGATAATAACGAGACCGCTGCCAACAGCTACTACGTCCAGCCGTTCACGCCGGCGCTGCAGCTTGGATCGGGATCGGCATATCCGCTCGGATCGGTGACGGTGGCCGGTAGCCACGCCCAGTCCAGCGTTCAGGTTGGCGTGGGGCAGTATTATCCGAACGGCTCACCTTCCAGCTACTTTATACTGCCGGGCGGCCAACTCAGTTTTAATGGAAACAGCTTCGCGCCCGGGGATCCGGTGAGCGTCACCGAAGACGCCGATCCCACCGTGCTGGCTTCCTTTACCGCTGACGCGGCCGGCAGTTTCAAAGTTGCCGGTACCGTTACGGTGCCGTATGTCGATGCCGGCGCCGCGCACACCTTTCATCTGCGGGGCGGCTTGAGCCGGGCCGGTGCCGATGTAACCGTCACGGTCGGCCAGTACTATCCGGTTGCCTCGCCATCGGACTACTACTTGATGCCCGGCAGCGTTATTACCTTTACCGGCAGTAGCTTCGCGCCGAACGATACCGTGCAACTTACCGAGGATAAAAACAGCGCGGTGCTGGCGACGATTACCGCTGATAGCACCGGCAGTTTTAAGAAGGCGGGCGCTATTACGATTCCCTTTACCGATGCCGGCTCCGGTCATACGTTCCATCTACGCGGCGAGCTGATCCGGGCGGGAGTAGATCTTGCCGTAACAGTCGGCCAGTTGAATCCGTTGCTTAATCCTTCTTCTTACTATCTGCTGCCCGGCCAGGCCTACTCGATTGCCGGAACCGGCTTTGCGCCGACCGAAGATGTTATCTTAACGCAAGGGACAACCCAGTTGAGCCATATGGCGGCCGATAGTTTGGGAAGCGTCAACTTTGCCGGGCTGGTCTTTCCGGCTACCCGGAAGCCGACCCTGACCTTTACCGCTACCGGCCAGAGCAGCAGCGCGGCATCGACGGTCGATATCGCGGCCGGGCAGTACTATCCCTACGCCTTATCCGATAACTACTACACCCAGCCGGGATCGACGGTCACGGTGCAAGGGTTTAGCTTCGCACCGGGCGAAACGGTGACGGTAACCGATGGCACCTCGCAAACCACCACGGCTGACAGCTTCGGCAACACCGGTAAGGTGAAGGTAACCATACCGTACGGCGGCAGTGCCTCTACCAGTACGGTAACGTTGACCGGCAGTATGAGCGGCGCCACAGCGACCGTGCCGGTTACCCTGGCGCCGTTCATGGCTCAGGTGACGCCGAGTACCTATTACGCCCGGCCCGGCACCGGCGTGACCTTTAGCGGGAGCGGTTTCGCGCCGGGTGAGAGCATCGCTATTACGCTGAATAAAACCGCGGCGGGCACCGTGACTGCCGATAGTAAGGGTGCCTTTACCGGATTCAGTTCGACGCTTCCGTTTGGTCAGACCGCGAGCTATGTCTTTACCGGGAGCTTAAGTAACGCTCCAGTAACGGTCACGGTGACGTTGGCATCGTTCTATGCCGGACTGACATTGGATAATTACTACGGCGTCGGCGGCACGCCGGTGACGCTATCCGGAAACGGTTTCGCGCCGGGAGAACCGCTATCGCTCACCTTTGGCGCTACGACTTTCGGGCCGGTAACGGCGGACGCTCACGGCGGCTTTACCTTCGCGACTACAGTGCCGTACGCGACAGCCGGCGATAAAAAGGTAACGGCGACCGGCCAACTGAGCGGCGCCATGGCCAGTACAACCTATACGCAAGCACCGGTTTACGTCTCATTTCAGTTAGGCGCCTATGCCGGCGCGCCGGGATCGCGTGTAACCTTTATCGGCTCCGGCTATCTGCCGAACGAGCCGATTCAAATTACCACCGATCGGGATACCGGGACAGTCTATACCTTTACGGCCGATGCGTCCGGTCATTTCAACGACTCCGGGTTTACCGTGCCGATGAGCTACGCGGAAGGAAATCTAAAGCTGACCGCTACCGGCACTCACAGCCTGACGCCGGAGACGATTGTGTACTATGTGACCGGCAAATAAAGCCGGACTGCCGCGGATTCTCGAAGATTCTCGCGCTACTCCCGATGCGGCTTCACATTGGGAATGAGTAAGGAGAGCAAAGCGCCAAGCAGCACGAACCAGGAACCGACCCGGATGGAAGCGGCAATGGAATCGGCCAGCGCGTTATTAATACCATTCTTTACTTCGGATAAGACGCGCGCTTCCTGCTGGCGGAAACGGGCGAGCAGCACCGGATTATTCTGCACCTGGGCCGATGGCGCCGGCAGCGCGTAAGCGGGCGCCTCGGTGGAGGCCGAAACACCGCTGGCATCGACGGTGGAGGTGATCTGATCCTTAATGCCGGACGGCAGATTGGGCACGGCATTCAGTTGGGTGGTGACATTAGCGGAAAGCTGGCTGGCCAGAACGGCACCGATAATAGCGATTCCCAGCGCGCTGCCTACCTGGCGGACGGTATTCAGAATGCCGGAAGCGCTGCCGGACTCCTGCACCGGCACCTCGGAGAGAATGACCTGGGTATTCTGAGCAATCGCCAGGCCGATACCGGCGCCCAGTACGATAAAACCGGGAATCAGCGCGGTGTAGGCGGTATCGGCATGCAGCCGGCCAAGCAGGAGTAGCCCGAGAAACTCAATGAAAATCCCGAGCGAGATGACCCATTTGGTACCGATCCGGTTGACCACCCGGGCCGACAGCGGCGCGGCAATAAAAGTGGTAATTGCCAGCGGCAGCACGGCGTAACCGGAGTGAAGCGGCGTGAACCCTTTCACCGATTGGAGGAAAATCGGCATGGTGAACAACGAACTGAACTCGCCCAGGGAGATAACGCCAATGGCCACCAATCCGTACCGAAAGGAGCGGAACTGGAAAAAGGCCAGATCAACCGCCGGCGAAAGATGCCGTTTTGTCTTATAGTACTGAATCAGGAAAAACACCACTAAGAATACAATGCTGATAATAAACGACCAGAAAATGAAAGAAGTGTGATGATTCCAAGTCAGGCCGCCAATCGAAAGCGGCTTTTTCTGCAGAATCCACCCGTAATTCTGGCCTTCAATCAGGCCGAACACCAGGAAAAAGAAGCCGATGGTCGAGGTAACCATGCCGGAGAGATCAAGCCGCTTGGTGTGCGGCACCCGGCTTTCGGTAATAATCAGCCAGGCCGCCAGAATGCCAATAATGCCGATGGGGATATTAACCCGAAAGATCCAGCGCCAGGTGTAGTAGGTGGTGAACCAGCCGCCCAGAATCGGGCCGATAGCCACGGCAATGCCGGCCACGGCACCCCAGATGCCGAACGCCAGCGCCCGTTCCCGCCCCTTAAACGATGAGGAGATGATGGAAAGGGTGGCCGGCGAAATAATGGCGCCGCCCACTCCCTGAAACAGCCGGGCAATAATCAGCGTGGAGGCGCTGCCGGCCTCGCCGGAGAAGAAGGAAGAAACGGTAAAGACAATCAGGCCGATAATAAAAAAGAGGCGGCGGCCGTACATATCGCCCAAGCGGCCGAAGGTGATGAGGAGAGCGGCAAAAGAGAGGGCGTACCCGCTGATAATCCATTCGATATCCGACAGATTGGCGTTGAGATCCTTAATGATGGTCGGGATCGAGACGTTGACGATGGTGGTATCGATCAGAATCATTAAAAAGCCGATCGAGATGATCAGCAAGGTAAGCCACCGGTTGCCACGCAAATGTTCCATACGTAAGATCATATCTCGAAACTCCTTCTGAATCAAGGAGTGTAGAGCACTAATATGGTAACTAAGCTGGAGATGAGCACGGCGGCGCTGGCTTGCCAGACCGTATGCCGTTTGCGCAGAACGCGCGCCCAGATCACGATTGGCAGAACCAACAGTAGCCAGAGCCAGGAGTAGCTGACCAGAATAGCCAATTGCAGCACCGATCCGGATAAGGCGGCGGCGTGGATGCTTAATTTGGAAAACTTGGTAATGGCGAAGAAAGCCAGCCCGTTGGCAGTCAGGTTGATAGCCATCCGCACAATCGGATCCGGTACGTGTAACCAGATATAGAGGAAGACCAAAACCGCCGAGCTGAAGGTGGCGATCAGAAACGGCAGGCTCCGCTGTTCCCGCACCATGATATGAAGGTCGGTAATCTTACCGCGTTTGACTTGGATAGCGACATAGGTCAGAACCGGAAGCAGAGAGAGGAGAAGAAATAGGGAGCCCCAGAGAAAAAACTGCCGGAACCCGGGTGAAAAGACACCGGTAATCCAGAGGAAGCAAACCGGAATAACCAGGTAAGGGCTACTGATGCCGGAGATAAGCTTGGGGAGCAACACTTTCACGCAATTGCAGTTATGTAGTCGCTGTACACGGCCGATCAATGAGCGTATAACCGAATTATGAAATATCTGTCACGGGTGGTCAAGGGAAAAGGACGGGGCAGGGGGCTCGGTTTCCCGACATTTAATCTGGTGATTCCTGCTCACTTTGATCTCGAAACCGGCGTATACGCGGCCTGGGTCTGGATCGAGAATAAGCGGTACGCGGGCGCTCTGCATTTCGGACCGATTCCGACCTTTCAGGAGATGGAAAACAACCTGGAGATATTTGTACTGGACTATCATGACTGGGAAACGGTCGATGAGCTTACCTTTGAGCCAGTTGATTACCTGCGGCCGGTACGAACATTTACGACCGCTGATGATTTAAAAGAACAGATTGCCCGCGACGTGCGCTGGGTGCGTGAAACATTAAGTTAGCGGGGCTTCTTGGTTGGCTAGGTAATCACGGAAACTGCCCCGGAACGGTGGTTGCAATAGTTCGGTAGCCGTATCAACTTGTTGTCTTATAAACGCAAGGTAGCCTGGGTCGCTTGGATCTACCGGACGATTTCGTATTTCTAAAATTATCTTATCGTACTTTTCGGCTGTCGCTTGGGCTAAAGAATTATCGGGGATAGGCAAACCATTTGCGCTTTTAGACCATTCGGTGTAGGTCGGTAGGTTATTCGGTGTGATGGCTTTGGCAAAGTCGTTTTTAAGTGACCTGGCAGTATCAGGTTCTCCGCTCGCTATATCTACCAGTGTACCGATTAAGGTAAGAGTATTCAAAACAGCGACGGACAAACCGCCTGCCTCCTGACTCCTTTGATTGGAGAACTCTTGCCGATGATGATCAGGTATCGGGGAGTCTGGGGAGAGTGGAGGAAAGTTTGATTGGTTGGTCAGTACCATAAAATAGACTATGCTGCGGTTAGTATATCACTTGGAGCAACGGGATTTAATTCTTGCCGTGTTCAAGATCAGTTAAAAAGGGAGGCGGTGTGTTGAATTTTGGATTTCTGCAGGGTGTGGCAAGGGTTGGTTGTGCTGGTGGCGCAGGAAGGCGGGCGCCTTGCAGGAATTCCTCCCGGGGCACTTCGACCGTCCGGTTGCCTTGCGTGATTAGGATGTTGCCATCATCCGCCACCCCTTCAAATATTACCCGGTTCCCGTCCAGGCCAACAGGTGTGCCGGGTTTTAATTCTTGACCATTAGTTATTACATGATCACTGTGGGGCTGATCTCTGGAAGTCGGTGGCGGCACTAATTCTATTGTCATGTTTTACATGTTTATTACTTTACTCGGACTATACCGCTTGGTCCGTTCTTACGCAAGTACATCGGTACGGTATAGCCACCGGTATATCGACCGGGATCATGGTTTGGATGAAATATTTGCTGTTACTCATATTTCATGTTGTGTTATGATAAAGGCAACATGGAATGGTAACGAACGCTCACCGACATCAGGATGATTGAGATCCGGGAATTACATAAATATTTCGGAGAAGTGAAGGCGCTGACCCACCTGCACGAAAATAGCCATATTGTCAAAGTACGGGTCGGCACTAACTAGGGAGATAGCGAAGTAAAACGAAGCGTGTCTGGCCAGCTTAACCGATAGAGAGTCTCCCACGCCTCTCTAAACCAACTGAG
>JAGWZN010000036.1 GCA_018968785.1 Patescibacteria group bacterium | reverse complement strand
TTTGACGGGAGGCTTGGCATGAGATTCCTTTTTGGCGGTGGGATTCTTGCTCGGTTTCTCGTCCGGTGTAGGAGTAACTTTCTTAGGTTCTGGGGGCTCCTTGTACTCGGTGGCATAGTTCTTGCGGGAAGCGGCGATCAGCTCGGCTAAGCGTTCAGGGTCTTTTTGTGGCATCATCGGTAGGGTTTCGCCGGAGAAAGGAGCTTCCGGTGCCACGGCCGAGAGTTTAATGTAAAAGCGGTAGCGGGGCAGGTTCATAATATCGCCTTGCTCGATATGCGGGGCAAACTGTGCCAGCATCAGCTCTTCATCAACTGGGCTGGCGGTACGGAAACAAACAACTGTGCCGGTATTAGCGAGAATCACATTGACCGTATTGCGATTATCCTGCTGGGAAGTGGACTGTTCGGCGATGGTGACTCTGAGGCCGAACTTGCGTCCGCCGGATAAAAGCTTGGTAAAAGAGCTAGTGGCAAAGTTCTGAAACTCATCGACGAAGAGGTAGAACGGTGTGCGGCTTTGGAGTTCTTGGCGTACCCGTCTGACGGCGGCTTGCTGAATCTTGGCGATGACAGTAGTACCCAAAAGCTGAGAAGTATCTTCTCCGATCTTTCCTTCCGCGAGGTTACAGAGGAGGATCTTCTTGCAATCGATAATCTCTTCAAAGTTGATGGTAGATTTCGGCTGTTCCAGAATGCGTTTGGCGACCGGCGAAAAGAGGAAGCGCCCGACTTTGGCGGTGACACCGCTCACCATCTTTACTATCTGGTAGTTCCCGGCTTTGCCGAACTCATTTTTCCAGAAGTTCTTCAGGTTGTGATCGGTCAGGTTTTTGACAACGCTCGTGCGGTATTCCGGATTATCTAGGAGTTCATAAACGGTAAAGATGGTGCAGTCCGGCACGGTAAAGGCGGTGTGAATAGCATTTCTTAAGACATATTCGATCCGGTGAGCGTCGGTGTGCTCGTCTTTGGAAAAGACCCGCCGAAAGATAGAGATGACGCTTTCGCAGACCAGCTCTTTCTCCAGTTCCAATTCGTCCTTTGTCTTGGTTGGCGCGAGCTCCAAAAGATTAAGGCCAACTGGATACCCTATGTCGTACGGGTTGAAATATACAAGGTCGTCGGTGCGCTCGGCTGGGATACTGCCTAAAAGATCGGCGGCTAAGTCGCCGTGCGGGTCAATGACCGCGACCCCGCGTCCCCGCCGAATGTCGTCGCTGGCCATATGGTAGATAACCGTGGTTTTGCCGGAGCCGGTTTGACCAATCAAGTACATATGACGCGAGCGGTCTTCATCGGTAAGACCGATCAGGGTTTTAGTGTTGCCGTAGGTATTGGTGCCAAAGACTACATCAAGCGACTGGTTATTCTTGAGGGACAGTGGCGCGGGCAGCTCCCGGCTCTTTACTCTAACTAGATCTTCCGTTTCGGTGGTGGCGCTTAGGGGGAAGTGGTAGAGAGCCGCTACTTCCGAGGCGGAGAGAACTAACTTGGAAAGACTGAAGCGCGAGCGAAACTCTCGAAGGCGCAGCGGCCGTAACAGTTGGCTATACCAGCTCCATTCCGGCGCTAAAGCTTGGCCGCAGGAATGGTTAAAACTCACGAATGAGGACTTCAAGCCCTTTTCACGGGTTAAGAACTTTTCTTTTTCTACAAAGATGAGTGCTCGCACCGTTACTGCAAAGAGCGGCTGTTTAAGCTTTTGTTCCACCTCTGCTGCTAGTTCCAGTTCGGCGGTGGTTGCGGTAAGCGTCTTTGGTCGCTCCGGCAGTTTCGCCTCATAGCCTTGAATGGCGTTGGCGATAACGAGAAATGGCATGGTGATGAGACGAGCTAGTTGCTCTATGCCGATTGCCAGGAACAATACAGCTTTCTGGCTACTGGTGTAGCGTACCCAATTAGCGAACCGATTATAGTGGATCAGTCCTAAGATACGCCCAACTGCCCGTCGCTCTTTGCTGTGTCCGGAACCGGTGAGCGGCTCTAAAATAAGCTGGAGAGCCAAGAGGTCGTCATTTTTAAGCTGGGTCATATTGCCGGTCAGGTAGGCCAACGGGTCGTGCGTTTGCAACGAGGCCTGCTCATTCAGCGGCAGGGCAAAGCGTTTAGTAAGACGAAACTGGATAATTTTCAGTTTGGCCGTCTTGCTCTTAAAGTCTTTAGGGAGATAATCTGTCGTTTCCTGGACTTTGAGTCCAGGCAAGTATGAGCGCAGACTTTTAGATAGGGGCTCGGCCAGACTTACAGGCACCCGAATAATAAATCCAATGCCCGACTCTTTTTCCGAAACAATCTCAAACGAAGCAGAGGCTTGCCTGAATAGTAGCCTGTCAGCAACAGAGCGCTGAGATAAGAGGCCGGATATAAGGGTAAAGAGCCCGGCGGTAGAAGCAGCTCCGGCACTGGTTTCGCGCGGCGGGATCACTTCTAGGAAAACGGTCGGCGTTTTCCGGTGGTGGATAATACGGGCAGTAAAACAAAAAATGGCTCGCAGGAGCCACAGTACGACCAGGAGAATCACGACAAACTCTAAACGGGAGAGGGCCAACGGCCAGTTGACCGAATCCAGGTAACGCAAAGGGATGGCGGTCAGGGGCAGTTTATAGAATGAGGCAATTACCTTGTCGAGGATAGGATGCATGCTTTACTCCTAGGGCAGAGCCGTATGACAAATTAATCATTTACTCTGTTAAGATAGGTCTAGCACAAAAGCACAGCATTAGTAAATGGCTCTCATAAGTAAAAAACTCTTGCACTCTCTGATGAGTTGTGGTACACCAGAGATAACAGGTTAGATCAGGTTACATTTGGTCATTATCAACAATTAACACAGCGGGTAACTGCTAAAAACTCTTACTCGCAGGAGGGGAGAAAGGCATGAAATATGTCACGACTCCGTTCCGTTTTGTGTTCGCTTGTATTGGCGCTCTGTCTCGCCACCCCAGCTCTCGCCGCCTCCGGTGACGTCGCTCGGGTGCAAAACTTTGCCCAGAACGTCATCGAAGTGTTAGTTACCCTCGCCGGCTTGGTTGCAGCCGGATTTTTTGTAGTTGGGGGTATCGGCTACATCACATCTTCCGGCAATCCCGAGCACTTGGATCGCTCGAAGAAAACCATCGTCTGGTCGGGCGTGGGTCTCGCCATCTGCATCGGGGCGTTCGTCTTAAGCAATATTATCGGCGATCTCGCCACTTCCGCATTTAAATAGGTCTTCTATGAAGCGGTTGACTGCCACAATTTGTTTGTTGGCAGGCGCGCTGCTCTTCCTGCCTGCCACAGCCTTTGCCGCCGGAAATGGCGAGATTGAAAGCTTTACCGGCGAAACAATCACTACCCTCATTGGTGTGGCCTCTTTAGTGGCTGTATTCTTCCTTATTCGCGGTGGCTATATCTACATCACCTCGACAGGTAAGCCTGAAGCTCTGTCGGAGGCTAAGCGGACGATCCGCAATGCCTTGATTGGTCTGGCAATTGTCATAGGGGCGGGCGTGATCTACTCACTTTTCAATACCGCCTTTACTCAACCCGCAACGAGTGGGGGTGGTCAGGTATTGAACTTAAATCCCATCCAGCCGACTGAACAGGATTCCTCACTAGCCAAGATCCTCATGGATGCTATTGCCGGATTCCTGCAAAACATTGTCCAATCAGCTGCTAAGCCGATCTTAGATGCCATTACCGGTTTTCTGACCAATACGCCTTCTCTTGCCAACAACTCGGTTGTCTTTAACTTTTGGCTCATCATGATCGGCATTACCGATTCCCTCTTTGCCTTGGTCATTGCCCTCCTTGGTTTTCAAGTGATGGGTGCGGCAACCTTTGGTTTTGAGGAGCTATCCTTGAAGGAACTACTGCCACGTATCGGGTTGGCGTTTCTAGTCGCCAATACATCGATCTTCCTCATTGATTGGCTGATTCTTCTCTGTCAAACCCTCGTCAATGCCGTGCTCCATGCGACCGGCGGGATCGGGAGCGCTTGGATCCTAAACGCCTTTGATCCGGCAGCCTTGGTCAGCGGCTCGACTCTCCTAATCACACTGATCTTTATGATCGTCTTTATGCTCCTTTCGGCGGTGCTTCTCCTGTTCTACATTTCCCGCCTGATGCTCTTAGCCTTCGGTGCCGTTGTCTCGCCGCTCATTTGCCTTTTATGGTTGATCCCTAAAACGGCTGACTTTGCCGAGAGCACGGTTAAAGCCTACTTAGTGACTATCTTTTCCATCTTTACACACGTCATTATTATCCAACTGGCCTCGGCCTTCTTAACCGTGCCCGGACAAGTGGGAACGAACCCGCTTATCTCGGTGCTGATCGGGATTGCCATGTTCTCCATTCTCTTGAAGAGCACGGCTGTCACGGTGCAGCTTGCTCTTACTTCGCAAACCACCGGCGTCTTAAAGAAGTTCGGCGGACAGCTCTTTAACGTATTGAGTCCTGCCACGGCTAAGGCCACCCATGCCTCCGTTGCTTCGACTGCAAGAAAAGCCCGGGAGGTGGTGCGATGAAAACAACTATTGTTCCGGCGCAAATTACCACCGTCGAGGATCGCATTATCGGCAACCTGACATTCGTTCAGGTTTTAATGCTGATGATCCCGCTTATTACTGGCACGGTCAGTTACGTCTTTCTGCCTCCTCATCTACACCTCGCTTATCACAAAGCCATTATCATTATCCTTCAGTTCTTTGCCTTCGGGCTCTTGGCCTCCCGCATCAACGGCAAAATTTTGGCCGAATGGCTTCTCATATTTATCAAATTTACTGTCCGTCCTAAGATCTACATCTTTACCAAGAACGATTTGGCTACCCGCGTGGTTGAAGAAATGGAAGTTGAAAAAGTTATAACCTCCAAAAAGATTGCAAAAACCAAGACAGCAACAGAAATCTCGGATAAAGCTGTATCGCTATCCGATCAGCAAAAGATCGAGCAGTTGCTTGTTGACCCCACATTCAGTTTACGTTTCCAATTTGCCAAGAAAGGCATCCATGTCTCCCTTAAACCATCCAAAAACTAGAGGCTCGGCCAGAACCCAGATCGGCATTAAAGAAGTGCGCGACAATGTTTTAATTCTTCCCGGCAATCGCTATCGCACTATTTTGACCACTTCTTCGGTCAACTTTGAGCTGCAAAGCGATTTGGAGCAGGACGCCTTAATCGATACCTTCCAATCATTCTTAAACTCCCTCACCACCCCGATTCAGATTTTGGTGCGGGTGCGGGAACTGGATATCGACCGCTACTTGGAGGATCTGCAAACTTCCCGAAAAGAAGAAACCGAGGAGATCTACCAAAAGCAACTGACCAACTACTGCGACTTTATCCGGAAGCTCGTGGCTGGCAACAAAATCCTCTCCCGCCGCTTCTATATCGTTATTCCCTACGACAACAAAACCGGCAGCGACTTTGCCCTGATCAAAGAGCAACTTCTGATGAACCAAGAGATTGTAATTAAGGGCATGGAAAAGCTAGGGATGACAGCGCGGCAATTAACCAGTCTGGAAATCTTAGACCTCTTTTACAGCTTCTATCGTCCCGAGGAGGCCAAGATCCAACCGTTAACCAGCGAATTAATGAGGAAAACCAATGGCTTTGATTTTTTCTAGAGTAAAGCGCGGCGTTAACCGCAAGAAGGCAGAAAAAGAAAAACGCCAAAAAGCGCTCTCCTTCCACATGGGCGAGCAGGATCAGCTTGACCTGATTACCTATGCCGGTTTGGAAGAAGACCGCACCCACTTGGTGATCGATAATCGCTACATGCGGACACTCTTTATCTCCGGCTATCCTTACACGGCTTCTAGCGGCTGGCTCAATCACCTTATTAACTTTAACCATAACGCCGACATCTCCTACCATATTGAGCCGGTTGATGCCCGCTTTGCCCTACCCAAACTCAATCGCAAAATCACCGAACTGACCTCCACCAAACGGATGATGGAGCGGGCGGGAAAGATTATCGGCTCGGAAATTACCGATCCGTTGGAATCGGCTATTGAACTACGCGACAAGATACAGCGCGGCCAGGAAAACCTCTTTCAAGTCTCGATCTATGTCATTCTCTCCGCCGAGTCACTCTTGGAGTTGGATAAAACCACCAAGCTTTTGGAAACGGTACTTTCAACCCGCCTCTTCTATTCCAAACCAGCCATTTATCAGCAGCTTGACGGCTTGCAGTCAGTCTTGCCTAGGGGAGACAACCAACTAGCCCAGAAACGCAATCTGGACAGCTCCAGCGCTGCTCTCACTTTCCCCTTTATCTCTTCCGAGCTCGTCCAGGAGTCAGGCATTCTTTACGGCATCAACCGCTCTAACAGTTCCTTAGTTATTGTGGATCGCTTTACCTTGCCTAACGCCAACAGCATTCTCTTTGCTCAATCGGGAGCAGGAAAAAGCTATACCGCCAAAGTGGAGATTCTGCGCCACCTCATTCAGGGTACCAAAGTGATTGTCATTGATCCGGAGCGGGAGTACCGCCGCTTAGCCGAATCAGTCAACGGCACCTACATTAAGCTCTCTGTCCATTCCAAGGAGAAAATCAACCCGTTCGATCTTTCAGTTAATGCTTTTACCGAAGCCGACAGCTTTGCCGATCACGTCCAAGCCTTAACGGAGATTATCTCGTTAATGGCCGAAGGGTTATCGCCGGAAGAAAAATCAGTGGTGGATAAAGCCATTATCAAGACCTACCAAAAAGCCGGGTGGTCATTTAGGAAGGGCAGCCAAAAGGCCGGTAAAGAGTATCCGCGTCTCTTTGACTTCTATGCCACCCTCAAATCGCTCAAACAGCCCGGACTCTGCAAACGCTTGGAGAAGTACACGACCGGCTCCCTGGCCGAGGTCTTTGACGCCCAGACTAATTTAGAGCTGGACAACCGCCTGGTAGTCTTCGATACCAAGGATTTGCCGGAGAGCTTGCGTCAGATCATGCACCTGGTCATTGCACAATTTGTGCAAAACCAGGTCAAATCCAGCCCGCAAAAGAGGCTATTAGTCATTGATGAAGCTTGGCTCATGCTTGAGCACGAAGAGAGCGCTCGCTTTATTGCCGGACTGGTGCGACGGGCTCGCAAATACTACTTAGGAGTGAGCATCATTTCTCAGCAGGCCAACGACTTTTTGCAAAGTGTTTACGGGCGGGCGATTGCTTCCCAGTCGGCCTTAAGAATCCTCATGCGCCAGGACACCACCACCATTACTCAGGTGAGAAAAGAGTTCCACTTAAGCGAATATGAAGAGAAGTTTCTTTTAACCTGTGAACGAGGCGAAGCTTTAATCATTGCCGATCAGCACCATGTGGTGGTGCGTGTGACCGCTTCCGAGCAAGAGCATCCCCTCATTACTACCGATCCGGCAGAACTCTACGGCAGCAAATCATGAATCCTGCCGCCATTAAATACATTGTGGCGGCCTTCTCGATGAAGCGGGAGATTAAACTGCTTTTCTTTACGATCGGGGTGATTTGTTTTGTGCCGGTCTTTGCCGTCTTGGTCTTAACCCAAGCCGGAATCGATATTGTTTCCGGAGCTTTGGCAACTCATAACGAACAAACCGCCGAGGTGGATATTCATGACCCCTTAACAGGCGAGGTTATCTATCATGTCTCCGACAAAGTGATCTGGCCGGTATCGGGACCGGTCTCTTTAGAGTTTGGCGAGTCCGACTTGCCTTATCAGCCGTTTCATACCGGCATCGATATTG
>JAGWZN010000035.1 GCA_018968785.1 Patescibacteria group bacterium | reverse complement strand
TAGGCGCCGGCGCGAAAACCGTATGACAGATATTGTGGTGATGCACGGTTTCCACCACCGGATAATTCCGGATATCCCCCGCTTCGCTTCGCGCCACCACAACCGCCAACTCCTTTTCGAACCTGATAAACGCTTCACCATACAACTCCCGACTGGCCAGACGAGCCAGTACCACGTTGATGCCCTCATCCGAACGGAGAATAGCGTTGCCCCGGCCGTCGTATCCGTCAAACCGGGCCTTGATCAACAGCGGGTACCCGTACTGCCGGGCGGCCGCCTCAATATCCCGCCGGGTCTTAATCGCGAAAAACGGCGGCACGGGAACACCGTGATCCCGCAGGAACTGTTTCTGACGCAGTTTATCCTGGATGATTGACAGCGTGGTAGCGGAAGGATTCACCGTAACGCCGGCAGTCGCCAGCTCTTCCAAAATACCGGCGTTCGCCAGTTCGATTTCAAACGTAAGGAAATCAACCTGGGAAGCCAAACTCCGAATCGCGTCGGCATCTTTGAAATCCGCCACAATCTGTCGATCCGCCACCTGTCCGGCCGGACTGCCCGGGGTCGGATCTAAAATGGTAACAAAAAAGCCCAACTTTTGAGCTTCGTACGTCAACATACGGCCGAGTTGGCCTCCCCCCACGATTCCAATTGACTGGTTCATAGCGGTTGTTTAGATATGGCTTTACGAATAGCGGCTGAGAGACGCCTCGCCCGTCCGGGCGCCGTGCCGATATGATCATCCACTTTGAATAGCCGCGCCAACTCGACCGGGGAAAGGTAGACGGACAGCCGTTTATTCGCGGCTAAGCGTTCAGCTAGCGGATTCTCCTCTCCGTCCTGGATAGCGGTCCAGGCCCGCAGCGCTTCTTCTCTCATTAGTTCATGCATCTCCTGCCGGTTCGCGCCTTTTTTCACGGCGGCGATCATGACCGCCTCGGTTGCTGCAAACGGCGCGTAGCGGGCCAGGTTCCGGCCGGTTTGCGCGGTATTAATCGCCAATCCGCTGATTATCGTATGAAAAGTTATGAGCATTTCATCTGCCGCCAGTAACCCTTCCATGAGAATGACCCGACGGTTTGCCGAATCGTCCAACGTTCGTTCCAAATACGAGTGGCTGGCGTTTCCCCAGGCTACTGTTGGTAGTCCGGCAACGTAACGGGCCAGCGAACCGATCTTTTCCGCGTTGATCGGATTCTTCTTGAACGGCATCGCTGATGACCCCACCTGGTTCTTGCCGAACGGTTCGCTCCACTCCCCAAAGGTCGGTGACTGCAGAATACGCAAATCGGCGCTAAACTTGGCTAATGACGCCGCCAGACCGGCCAATGCAGTCAGTAGCAGGTAGTCATACTTGCGCGGATACACTTGCGTGCTAATCAAGGCCGCTGAAACCCCCAACCGCTCCATCACCATCCGATCCAGCTCCTCCGCCGTAATCGACTTACCCTTCAGCATCGCCCGATAGCTGGCGCCGGTGCCAACCGCTCCTTTCATTCCCTTTGCCTTGATGCTCTCCGCCACAAACTGCAAGTTACCCAGATCGGCCAGCAAATCCTGCCCATATCCGGCCAACCGGTACCCAACCGTGGTCGGTTCCGCCGGCTGGAGATGGGTAAACCCCAGAGTCGGCAGATCGGCGTACTGATCCACCTTATCGGCCAGCAGCGCCAAACTATCCGCCAGCCGCTTCCGGATTAGTGCGAGCCCTTCCCGAAGACGCAGCATGTCGGCGTTATCAGTAATATCCATACTGGTTGCTCCCAGATGGATTTTCCCGCCCCCTACCGTCGCTTTCTCCGCGTACTCCCGAATAGCCGCCGCTACATCATGCCGGGTCTCCCGCTCAATCTCCAGAATCCGCTCGATGTCAATGTCGTCCTGATGCCGCCGCAGATCGGCTAACTCCTCCGGACTAACCAGTCCGGCTTCCGATTCAACCTCCGCCAAAGCCACCCAAATCCGCCGCCAGAGGCGGTATTTGTATTCCTCGCTCAACAGCCGGCGCATTTCGGCTGATCCGTATCGCCAACTAAACGGGGATTGATAGGTAGAAAAATCAGTCATCGGTTACGCGAAATAACGGATACCGTTCTCAAATATCTGCCTACCGGAAGCGGTTTCCGGTATCGGCTCCCCGCGCCGGCGGTACTGCTCTCGTAGCAGCGGCCAGTGCGGCAGTTGAGTAAAGAAGAGCGCGCGCTCCGGATGGGGCATCAAGCCGAGAATCCGGCCGCTTTCATCCGTGACACCGGCAATATCTTCTAAAGAACCGTTCGGATTGGCCGGTAGATTCAGGTACCGGCAGATCTCACCGGAAACGTAGCGGAGCGCTACCTGGCCCTTCCGGTTTAATTTGCTCAAGGTTTCCGGATCAGCATACACCTTGCCCTCGCCGTGAGCGATCGGAATCGATAGCTGTCGAATACCGCGCAGCCAGGGAGTGTGGCCGGTCACTTCCAGATCGACCCAGCGAACGGTGTACCGAGCCGAGTCATTATGCAGCAACGCTAGCTGGCGATCGCCGTACTGCCGATCGACTGCCGGCACCAGCCCAAGATTAGCGATAATTTGAAATCCGTTACAGATGCCAATAGTCAGCGTATCCCGCCGGACAAACGCCAGCAGTTCATCCCAGAGATGATGACGCAGTTTGTTGCCAAAAGCTTGGCCGGAACCGGTATCGTCTCCGTAAGAAAAGCCGCCCGGGAAAGCGAGAATCTGATACCGGTCCAGCTTGATCCGGCCGTCAATCACATCGTTGATATGCGCGACATCCGACCGCCCGCCGGCCGATTCAAAGGCGAACGCCGTCTCTTCTTCGCAGTTGAGGCCGTAACCGGAGAAAACAAGAACGCGGGGAGTAGCCATTTAATATTGATTAAAAGTTGCGCGATAGGCCCGGTCCAACTCGGGAACAGAAGAATGAATCAACCGTTGTCCTCGGTCACCGGTTACGGTTACTTGTTGGTCGTAGCTAAGAGTACCCAGCACGGTCAGCGGACAGCCTTTCATCACCGTTTCAAACCGTTTTTGTCGATCGGGAGCAACGGTAACCAGAAAACGGCCGCCACTTTCCGAAAAGAGCCGCGCGGTCGAACCTTCTTTCCATTGTAACCGGGCACCCAACCGACCCCCAATTAACGTGCGGGCCAGAGCAACGGCCAACCCACCCGGCCCGATCGATATGGCGGAGGCCGGGAGTTCTTCTCGCGCCGCTCGATAAAAATCAGCATATAACCGGCGGTTTTGCTTTGCGTCTATCTGCGGAACCGGGCCGCCAAACTCTTTTCCTTGCTCATCCGCCAACCAGCGGTACAGTTCGCTGCCGCCCAACTCATCGCCGGTAGCGCCAACCAGGTAAAGCAGGTCGCCGGGCAGCTTGGCATCCAGCGAGACCGCCGCAGCGGCGCTTTCCATCACCGCGATAGCGGAGATCAGCAAAGTCGGCGGTATAGAGATCTTCACCGGATTTCCCTCAGCATCAAACCCCTTAAAGTCATTAAACATACTATCCTTTCCGGAGATGAAAGGTGTTTCGTACGCCAGGCTACAGTCGTAACAGGCTTGCACCGCTTGCTTCAGTTGGCCGAGCCGTTGCGGATCATTGGAACTGCACCAACAGAAATTATCCAACAGAGCGATTTGGTCGATATCGGCACCAACCGCCACAATACCGCGAATGGCCATATCGATAGCGCCGGCAGCCATAGCGTAACTGTCCAGCTCACTGTAGCTTGGCATCAATCCCTGGGATAGAGCTACTCCTTTCGGCGAGGTAAGGAGCGGACGGGTCACCGTCGCGTCCGCGTTCACTAATCCCCGGCCCTGCAGCGGCTTGAGCACCGATCCGCCCTGCACCTCATGATCGTACTGGGCGGAAATAAATGAATGGCTGGCGATACTCGGCCGGGCAAGTAAGGCAAGCAACGCTTTGGTCGGATCGATTGCTCCCAGATCCGGCACCGGTCGCTGATCCGGCTGATAGGTGGTAGTCAGCGGACGGGTCGGCAGACCGTCATGCAGGAAGTCCATATCGATATCCATGACCGTCTGATCGCAGTACGTGACTTCGCAACGGCCGGAATCAGTAAATTGGCCAATCACGGTCGCCTCCACTCCCCGCCGCTCCAAGAGCTTCCGCAGCTTCGGCCAGCGGGCCGGCGGCACGCTGACCGTCATCCGCTCCTGGGACTCGGAAATCCAGATCTGCCACGGCTCCAGGCCGGCGTATTTAACCGGCACAGTATCCAGATTAACCCGGCAGCCGCCCGACTCCTTTGCCATCTCCGCCACCGAACAGGATAGCCCGCCGGCGCCGTTATCGGTAATACTGGTATACAGCTCCAGGTCGCGTGCTTCTTTCACCAAGGCATCGCTCAGCTTTTTCTGAGTAATCGGATCGCCAATCTGTACAGCCGTGGCCGGACTACCGGAGTCCATCGCTTCCGAGGAAAAAGTGGCGCCATGAATACCATCCAAACCGACCCGACCGCCCAGCATGACAATCAGATCTCCCGGCTGAGCCTGTTTTTGATCGGCCGGTCGGCCGTTTATTTCCCGGGGAATCAATCCGACCGTTCCCACAAAGACAAGCGGCTTCCCTTTATACCGACGATCGAAATAGACAAACCCCTGCGGCGTGGGGATACCGGAACAGTTGCCGCCGGAGTTTACCCCCGCCACGACGCCATCCATAATCCGACGAGGCGAAAGCATCTTCTGCTGCTTGTTTTTCGCCCGGTACAGCGGCTGGTCATCGTTCGGATCAGCGAAACAGAAGCCGTAGACGTTCATTACCGGTTTCGCGCCCTGGCCAAAGCCGATTGTATCCCGGTTCACCCCGACAATACCGGTAATCGAACCGCCAAACGGATCAAGCGCCGAAGGGCTGTTATGCGTTTCCACCTTATGGGTCACCAGATACCGGTCATCAAAAGCAATCGCTCCGGAATTATCGGTGAAGACAGAGACACAGATATCCTTTTTTCCTTTTTTCCGGCGGATCCGGTTGGTCGCTTCTTTAATAAAAGTCCGGTACAAGCCTTTGCTTACATCGTCGATCGGATCGGCAAAAATGGTGTGTTTGCAGTGTTCGGACCAGGTCTGAGCGATTGACTCGATCTCGACATCAGTCGGTTGCCGCTTCCGTTGACGAAAGTAGGCCTGAATCGCTTTCATATAGCTCAGATCAAGCGCTAACGGCCCCCGCCGGGTACCGTCCTCATTTGGAATACCGAGCCGGCCAATCTCCACCAGCCGTTCGTCATTCACCTCGATATCCACCAAATCAACCCGCGGCTTCCGGCTCAGCCTGACTTTCGGCAGCTCCACCCCCATTCCGCCGTCCTGCTGATACTGTTTCGCTCGTTTGTACCGCGCCCGCTGGATCACCGGGTTAATAAGCGCTTCCGTAAGCTGCCGGATCTCGTTATCCGTCAGTTTTCCCCGGATAAAGATCAGCTGCGAGGTATACACCCCTTCTTCCCGGTTAAATGTAACCTTAAGGAGATCTTCAATTCCTTCCCGTGCCGTTGTCGCCACATTATCCGTCACGCCCGGCAGAAAGCCGGTTTCTATTACCCAATCAAAATCTTTTTTTCCGTTTCGTTTGTTTACAAAAACCGCCACTTGCGTGACAGGATTGGTTAACATATCAGCCACTTTTCGTTGTTGATCGGCAGCAAGCGGCTTATCAATAGTGTAGACATCGGCCAGTTCAAGAGAAGTAATTTTGGCACCGGCCGGTACCGCTTCTAACTTTTGCCGCAGATTCCCCGCCCGCGCGTCCGCGACCCGGCTGTAGATTTCAATACGTGAAGCCATGAAGCTCAACATTATAATGGACTCTACCATTATTAAGACAGGTCACATATAAAAAATAAAGCCCGAACCTGCCGGGCTAATTTAGCTCCCGATTCACTCTCACTGAGCGCGCCCTGGCCACCCTTCAAACCCGCAACACCCGTAACGCGTTCAGTATAACTATTACATCAATGACCTCCTGGGCAACCGCACCTACCACCGGCGGTATGAAGCCGAACGCCGCTAGCACCATGCCGATAAAACTGCACCCCATGCCAAACCAGATTCCCTGCCCGGCAATCCGGAGCACCTCCCGTCCGATCCGGATCGCGTCGGTGAGCCGATCCAGACGATCGCTGAGCAACACAACGTCTGCCGACTCCACCGCGATATCTCCACCTTGCTTACCCATGGCCACCCCGATATCCGCCCGTTCCAACGCCGGCGCGTCATTGATTCCATCTCCAACCATAATGACGGTCTGGCGCTGCCGGTGGTTATTCCGCACCGCCCGCTCCACACTGTGCAGCTTATCTTCCGGCTTTAACTCCGCTTGAATTTCGGTAATACCGACCTCTGCGGCAATTGACCGGGCCACACTCTGCCGGTCACCGGTCAACATGACCAGCTGTTGCATCCCATACTGAGCTTTTAGCTTCCGAATGACCGATCGGCTCTCTTTCCGCACCGCGTCGCGCAGGATAAAGGTCGCCAGATGACGACCCTCCGCCGCCAGATAAAGAAACAGCTCGCCCGGCAAGGCCGGACGCGAATCGGTAATATGAATCTTATCTTCCGCTAAGAACCGCTGATTGCCAATCATGACTTTCGCGCCGGCTACCGTGCCGATTACGCCGCCGCCGGGAACCTCCCGCGCATCCTCCACGGTTTCACGCCCGATACCCCGATGCTTAGCCGCTTGCAGTACTGACCGCGCCACCACATGATTGGACAGTTGCGCGAGAGTGGCCGCTAACCGCAGCGCCTCTTTCTCCGTCAAGTGACTATCTATCCGTTCGATCCGTGCCAGCTCAAGGGTACCGGCGGTCAGCGTGCCGGTTTTATCAAATAATACCGTTTTCGCCCGAGCTAAGCCTTCCAGAGAAGCGCCGCTTTTGACGATAATACCCAGCCGTGCGGCCCTGCCTATCCCGGCCACAATCGCCACCGGTGTAGCCAGAATCAGCGGACAGGGTGTGGCGATCACTAAAACGGCATAGGAAAATATAAAATTGCGAGTGAACAGATAGGTCAGCAGTACGAACGCGACGGTGACCGGTGTAAACCATATGCCGAACCGATCGGCAATCCGTTGTATTGACCCTTTCCGCGCCTGCGCTTTCTCCACCAGTACCACAATCTTACTGAATGTGCTCTCCTCCGCCCGGCTGATTGCTTCGACCGTTACCGGACCGGTCAGGTTTATACTGCCGGAGAGCAGCCTATCTCCCAGACCGTGAATAACGGGCACTGACTCGCCGGTCAGTAATGATTCATTAAAATCCGATGAACCTTGCGTGACTTCCGCGTCCACCGGTACCGCTTCACCCGGTTTAATCAGTAACCGATCCCCCGCCCGTACCGTCTCAACCGGAACCGATTGATACTCTTTTCCGTCCCAGAGGTTCGCCGTTTGCGGCTTCCGTTTTAATAACGCCGCCAACGAGTTGGAGGCCCGGTTCAAGGCGTACGTCTCCAACGCTTCTCCGCCCGACATCATCAGGACAATAATCGCTGCCGGCAAATACTGCCCGATCGCCAAACCGCCGAAAATCGAGGCAATGGCAATGATATCGACATTAAATTTCCCCGTGTAGATCTCCCGACCGGTTTTCCAGATCAGCGGAGCACCACCGGCAATAATGACCAGTATCAGCGGAGCGGTTTCATAAGGAGTGACGGTCGGGAAGAACCGCAAACCGAAATACAGCAATAGACCCAGAAAAGCAAGAAAAGGAATCCAGTAACTTTTTATCCAGCGGATCGGCTTGAGTC
>JAGWZN010000182.1 GCA_018968785.1 Patescibacteria group bacterium | reverse complement strand
AGGAGATTGACCAAATGGTGCAGATACTCTTGCGCCGCCGTAAGAACAATCCACTACTCCTGGGGGAGCCGGGAGTAGGCAAAACCGCCCTGGTTGACGCGCTGGCTCAACGGATCGTTAAAAAAGCGGTGCCGCAGGCATTAGCTAATAAATCCATCTTGACCCTGGATCTCGGTCTGGTGGTTGCCGGCACCATGTACCGCGGCCAGTTCGAAGAGCGGTTGAAAGGAATTATTCAGGAAGTGCAAAATATCGGCAACTGCATCCTCTTTATTGATGAGGTGCACACCCTGTCCGGAACCGGTAGTGCCGAAGGCGGATTTGACGCGGCCAATATATTGAAACCGGCGCTGGCCCGGGGCGAAGTCACGGTTATCGGTGCCACCACTACCGAAGAGTACCGGAAGCACATTATGAAAGATAAGGCCTTGGATCGTCGTTTCCAAATTCTTACGATTGAAGAACCCAGTGAAAAGGAGAGCGTGCGGATGCTAAAAGGACTGCGCAAAGAGCTGGAGCGTCATCACCGGGTAATGATTACCGACGAAGCGATCCAGTCGGCAGTCGAGCTGTCCAGCCGGTATATCCATGACCGCTATCTGCCGGATAAGGCGATTGATATCCTCGATCAAGCCGCCACCTTACACGCCGAGCCGTACCAAGAAGATCTCTCCCTGCAACAGTTGCAGCAGGAAATTACCGCTACCGCGACTCAGAAAAGAGAGATTGTTGAGCGGGCGGTTACCCAAGAGGAGTGGGATATTGCCAAAGCCTTAACCGAACGGGAAAACCGGCTGCTAAAGGAGTTACAGACCCTCCAACAAGCCCGGAGCAAACAACGGGTTCATAAACCGGTCACTGATATCCATGTCAGCATGATCGTATCGGCACGAACCGGTATTCCACTCTCCGATATTCGCCAGTCGCTTGAACCGACGAATTTACGCCGGGTCAAAGAAGCGCTTTCCAGCCATATCCTAGGGCAGGAAGAGGCGGTCGACCGGATCAGCAAAACCTTTATGCGCGCCCAGCTCGGCCTCAATCCACCTAAGAAACCGATGGGTAGCTTCCTGATTGTCGGTCCAACCGGCGTTGGAAAAACCGAGACCGCGCGCGTGCTTGCCAAAGAAGTGTTTGGCGATAGCCGGGCGTTGGTTAAGATTGATATGAGCGAATTTATGGAACGCCACACGGTCAGCAATCTGATCGGCGCGCCGGCCGGATATATCGGCTACGATCAGGGAGGAAGCCTGACCGAACAGATCCGACGCCGGCCATACAGCGTCGTACTGTTCGATGAAGTCGAGAAAGCCCATCCCGATGTGTTCCATCTGCTTCTGCAAATCCTGGAGGACGGGCAGCTCACTGATAACACCGGTAGCGTTATCTCCTTTGAACACACCTTCGTGCTTATGACTTCCAATATCGGCATGGAGAGCTTTAATAAAGCGGCCCGGATCGGCTTCGCCGCCGACCTTGACGATGACGCCTTCCAAACCAAGCAACAGGAGGAGCTGGAGCGGC
>JAGWZN010000034.1 GCA_018968785.1 Patescibacteria group bacterium | reverse complement strand
AACAGATTAGATTCCGAGCGAAACCGGTGAAGGATGAGGAAGCGTATCGGATATACGGTGACGAGTCCTGAATCGGTTGCAGCCGGAATCTAATCTGTGCAGAAAGGAACAGGTGTTTTGCAATGAGTTCACTTTCTTTATGAAACACATTGTCGTTGGCATAATTGAGCAAACAAACCAGGATGGTGAGCCGGAATACCTACTGGTCAGTGCTGAACGAGCCGAATTTGGTGAGTATTCCGGCGCGTTTTCGAAAAGTACGTATTTCCTGCAGTCCTAATTCCTTATACAGTTCATACCATACCACTTCAATACCGGGGTTTTGCTGCCATTCCGTCTCTTTGATCGAACCGTTCAGATACTCTTCCGTACCAGCATACCGACTGAAGTATGATCGCATTTTTTAACTGACATATACTTCAGTCATTCTGGTAATATCCCCCTCAAGCACGATCGGCTGCATCGCCTTAATCTCGTCAGAGTACAGGAGCTCGGGAATGCCATTGAGCAGGAAGATCGGCTTATTGAGGACGTGAGCGAATCCCATCTCCAGGAAGCTGTTCCCACCGATATAGCTACTGACGCCCTTTTTGTCATAATTGGCCACCAGGACGGCATCGACCTGTTTAATAATCTCCCAGTACTCCCTGATGGAATCGAACTTGATAGCGCGCTCAGAGAAGACTCCCCGCTCTTTTTCGGCCTTGATCTGCTCAACCGTCGCCTCTCCCCGAAGAATCCGCCGCGAAGTCAGCGGAATATCAACTTCGAATCCCCGATCTGTTAGCGTATCGGCGAGCGCCTTGATCTCGTGGGTGAAATCCAGGCTGCCACAGATCGCTATTCTCATGCCGTTTCCTTATTTACTGATTCTCCCATGCTGAGCAAACTCTTCGACACGGTCAGTATAACAGAAATCCGGCTGCGCGCCGTATGCTCTGAACCGGATTCCCTCAGACTCAGAGCTCATTAACTACCGCACCCGCCAGTACTTGCATGGTATCAATAACCTGAATCTCTTCCTTTCCCTGAAATAAAAGCTGTAAATCGGTACAGGCAAGAAGAATGGTGTTAATCTCCATTCGCCGAATTATCTCTTCTAACTCTTTTCGCTCAGTTGGGCCTGATTTTCCCTCAATTATTTTGAGGATGATACGCGCCAGCAAATCCTGATCAGGGGCAGCCGGTAACACCGGTTCAATCCCCGCCGCATTAAAAGCCCGCTGAAACATTCCCGACCGCACAGTGGTAGCCGTAGCCAGTATTCCTACCTTTGAAAGATGCCGCTTCTTAAGATGCTCGCAGGCTGTATCCACAATGCTCAGCACCGGAATGGATACCGAATCCCTTATTTGCCTAATAAAGATATGCAGAGAATTACAGGGCATTACTAAGAAGTCCGCACCGCCCCTTTCTAGCCTCTGGGCAGCTTCAATGAGCAGAGGAACGTACCTTTCTTCTCCTTTCGAACGGAGAATTAAATCGCGCTCTATTTCGAGTTGTAACGGCACATTCCACATTAATATGGGAGGCCTGCTGGAAGCCCCCGCCTCTTCATACTGCTTAATTATTTCCAAACAAAAGTGAGCCGTGGTTTCCGGTCCTAAACCTCCAATTATTCCAACCGTTCTCATAAAATCCTTTCTCCTGATACACAGGAATTAATATAATTACTATCTAATAAGGCAATCCTGACCGCCGATGTCACAATGGCCGGGATCGTAGACTAACCTGATAGAAAGCGACCAAACGCCAGATCGAGCATGCCTTGCAGCCGCTCTCCCAGACACTCTGAAGGAAGCGGCGCAATGACCCGTTCAAAGAGCTTAGTCAACTCCCAGAGGTAGGTAGTAGTACCTCCCATCTTCTGGATTAGAGCGGGATCCAAGCTATTCAGAAAGACGATGGCGTTACTCTCCTTGGTAAGCATTAATCTCGACTGATCTTTCTTCATGAGATAGGGAGCTGATCGCGGACAGGCAGGATCAAACGTCCTTCCAGACTGGAGATACAGATAGCTAAGAGGAAGATGCGTCCACCTTTCCTGAAAACCTATGTCAAATGATCGCTCATCCCGCACACCCGGCTTGAACGGTCCGCCCAAAGACCATGAGATCTTAAGACCGACCTGCTTTTTAAGGTTTAGGAAGGCACAGTCCGCCCACTGATACCGGTCATAGGTATGCTCTCCGGCATGGTAGCGAAGCAGTTCTTGGTAATGCTCATCCATTAGTAGTTCCGAGGCTTTAATAACTTGAAAATCATTCAGGCCAAGGTTACCGCACACCTCCGTCAGGTCATTCTCCATCTGTATCGTCCTTTGTTGTACTTCCTTCTCCGACCTACCAACAGCAATGGCGTGCGTATCCGCCAGAAGAATGAAGACTTTTCCTGTCCAGTGAAGTCGCCGCTTTGCGTACTCTGCCGTCATCATCAGGCTTAGTACATCAATTGGAAGACCGGGCGAAAGTTCCTTCGCTCCCGTCAGACCGATACCGAAGTAAATTGACCGAGACATTCCACTTTCAGCAAGCCGAGACCAATTACCACACTGTTCAGTCGCTTTCCAGTCAAACAGCGGCAACTCATCTGCTTGCCATATAAGTTCTCTCTCGGTGCTCAACTGCTCTCTAATCACCCTCGATTCTGTTGTTACTTTAGTTGCTTCGACCGCTCGCAACCTCGCCACCTCTAAAGCAAGAGCATCTCCCTCTGCCCCAGATGAAATATCCGGCCTTATCTGCCCAAAGTTGTTCCCCTCAGCTTCCACTATTCTCTCGTGCATATCAGCTTCATTACGGATAAAGTTAAAAATTATGTGATGGCCTTCAATCCGAAGGCTCTCCCAACCTGCTCAAGTGCCAAAAATAAAACCGACCCTGAGAGGCCGGTTTGAGCGGTCGAATATATTCGTACTTCGGCAGCCTAAAACTAACCTCTCGGAGGAGTGTAGTAATAGGCGTAATAAGAAGTCGCAAAGATAAATTGGTTCGTCATTATAAAACAAAAATGAGCCCTTGCGAGGCTCATGGTATCTGTTGGTTAAAAATTAATACCTGAAAATGAGCCTCTGGTTAGGCTCGATAATAACTAACTATTTGTAACTGAAAATTGTGCATACGCCTTTTGTATAGCACGCCTATACCTGATCCGTCAATGAGCGGGGCGACAAAACTGGCGCCTCAGTGGCGCCTCAGACCTAAATCAGATAAAATGAACTCATTGCAAAACTCTTTTACCTTAGGTTCACTTGTCAAGATAACAACCTAACTTTGGACAGTTCTTATGCTCACCAAACATCTGGATGTCGATCTGGAAACAGCGTATCGGACCATGGTTGAAAATGTTAAGAAACAGCAGGAAAAAATATGAAAAAAGTATTTATTATTCACGGTTTCGAAGGTAGTCCCAATGGCGGCTGGCGACCGTGGCTTATGGCCGAGCTGGGCAAGGCAGATATTTACGCCTGCGCCCTCGCCATGCCCCGCCCGGACGCGCCAATATGCCGCGAGTGGATAGCGGAAATCGCCCGCCACTGCATCCAATCGACCCACGATGAGATTTACCTGGTTGGCCATTCTTTGGGTGTGCCGGCAATCTTGCGTTATTTGGAAACGGCTACCGCCCAGCCAATCGCTGGCGCTGTCCTGGTTTCGGGGCCATCAGAGAAGACCGATAACCGCGCAATCGACACCTTCCTGGAAAAAAGCTTCGATTTCGAGCGCGTCCGTAAAAACTGCGGCAAAATGTTCGTTATTCACGGTGATAACGACCCTCTCGTGCCGATAAAAGACGCTGAATTCTTGTCAGAGAAACTCAAGGCGGACTTGATTATCGTCAAAAATGGAGGGCATCTGAACGGTTCATCAGGCTGGTTGGCGCTTCCGCAGTGTCTTGAAGCGCTGCAGAGGCTTATGGGCCGTAAAATAAAAGTACCAATATGAGTAACCAGCACACCAGCTTAGCAAACGGTCGCTGGCAGACACTTAGCCTAGCCGAGCAGTTAGCTAATATCGGCAGTGAGGTGGAACGGGCATTACGTTGGAAAAGTCAGGGAAATGAAGATTATAGCCGTCTGGCTTTCGAGCGAGCTTTAGAGCTACTGGACTTAAGTCTGGCGACTAAACTAACCGCCGCTCAATTCTCCGAGTTAACCCGGGTGCGGGAAGCTCTGGTCGATTACTTTATGGGCGATAACCTTTTCTCGAGTACGCCCAAAAGTTGGCGCACCTATTTTGGTGCCTTTACTTATCTCAGCCGTCTGCGACAGGGAGCGTAGAAAGAGTTCTGACCTCAAACGTCCCTTCAGCGCGCAAGCTATACGGTGAGCAAAAGACCGTTATTACGCCGTAATATCGCGCCTATTCCAGTACCAGGCGCCTAGCAGTACCGTTACCAGCGAGAAGAGAATAAACACCCAGTACCCTTCGGTCACAATTTTGTCATGAACAATTGCTTGCGCCGGGTTAAAATAGTAAAAGAACGAGCCGTACTTTAAGTCGCTCAGGCTATCTTTCAAGGAGGCGACGATATTCAACACATACGTTAAAACCAGCAGACCGGCGCCAAAGGCGTACACCTTGCTTTTATCGGAGAAAATAGCGGAAAGAAGCGTGCCGAGGCTGAACACCGCCATTCCAAACAAAAAGCAGAGCAGCGACAATAAAACCGGATGAAGATGGGAAATATCGATGGAATAGAGACGGGCAAACGGAATTAAAGAGAGAATCGAGAACACGACGTATATAAATAACGCCGCCACGCCAGCCAAGTACCGTTCCCAGTAGACCCGCAATCGGGATACCGGTTTGGAAAGCACGATTTCTACCGTACCCAGCTCAACTTCGCCCGCCAAGGCATTGGCCGCCCAGGAAAGAGTAAAGATAATCATAACTAGCGGCCAGAGAAATCCGAACATCTCGGTTGAAAGATAACTCCCCAGGTTACTGTAATCGAAAGCGTCAGCGCCAAACGCCGAGCGTAATCCCTCCGGCATCTGCTGAATCAACTGATTAAAAGATTGGGCCTGGCTCTTAATGCTGGGAAACAGCCCGATGTACATCCACATCAGAAGAAATAGCGCCACCACATAGATCAGCAGTATTACCCACCGTTCTTTAAAGTAAGAAGAGAATATTCTCATACCTAGTTTTTGTAAAATTCAAGAAAGACATCTTCAAGGGAAGCATGAGCGATCTCCAGATCGGCAATCTCGTATCGGGCCAACCGTTTAACCAAATCGTTAATCTCGCCGGTATACCGGAACGTCAGTTGATCCGATCCGCGCGAAATAATCTCCACCTTTCCAAATTCCGTCGGATCCGGCATAGCGGCTTTGCCGGCCAGTCGGAGCGTAACCATATGCATCTTGCGCTTGCGAAGCGTGGCAACGTTATCGACATCGGCCAGCTTTCCTTGCCGGATAATCGCTACCCGATCGCAGATCCGTTCAATTTCCGAGAGATTATGGGAGGAAATAAATACCGTGCCACCTTCTTGCTGATACGTTTTAAGGCTCTCATAAAATAAGTTTTGGAGGAGCGGATCAAGCGCTACCGTTGGCTCATCCAGAATTAATAGCTCCGGCTTGCCCATCATCGCTAGAATCAAACCAAGTTTCTGTTTATTGCCGGAGGAAAGGTTCTTGGCTCGCACCGTTTCCTTGAGGGAGAACCGTTTGACCAGCTCCTTCCGCCAGGAGCCGCCGCTATTTAGACGCTCAACAAAGTCCAAGTGCTGCTTACCGGTCCAGTGCGGATACAGATGCACGTCCGGACTCACGTATCCGACTTTGCGCTTGATCGCCACCGAGTCGCGCTGAGCGTCCAGGCCGGCAATAGTAAGGCTGCCGGAGGTGGGACGGATAAAATCCATCAGGCAGCGGATCGTAGTGGACTTGCCGGCGCCATTCGGTCCGAGAAACCCGAAAATCTCACCTTTTTGGACAGTAAAGGAGATACCATTTACCGCCTTCACCTCTCCGAAATATTTATGTAATTCCCGGATTTCAATCATCAGTGCCGCCGTTTATCGTCCCGCTAACCCTCGTCTTCGTTTATAAATTTATCATAACACAACATATGGAGATGAGTCGGACTAGTGCTAATACAAAGTAGCGCCAAACCTCCAAAAGTGCTAGGCTTAGAGCATGACTCTCTACACTCAAGTCGCGTCTAACCGCTCCAAGACCTGGTTCTTTATGGTGATCTATATGCTGCTGACTCTGGCGGTTGGCTGGCTAATTTCCTGGTACTTCAGTTCCGATATCATCCTAATCTTCTTTGCCATCCTGGTGATTATCCAGGGCGGGATTAGCTACTGGTATGCCGACAGCATCGCTCTGGGTCTGGCTCGGGCAGAGCTGCTTTCGCAAAAGCAGTATCCGCAGGTATACCGAACTGTGCAGAACCTGACTATTACTGCCGGTTTGCCCATGCCGCGGCTCTTTTTAATTAACGATACGGCCATGAACGCCTTTGCTACCGGCCGCGATCCCCGCCATGCCGCTCTGGCTCTGACCCAAGGTTTAATTGATAAGTTAGACGATAACGAACTCTCCGGGGTTATCGCCCATGAGATGTCGCATGTCGGCAATGAGGATATCCGCCTGATGAGCATGGTGATGGTGATGGGTGGCCTGATCGCGCTGCTCTCCGATTTTTTCCTGCGCAGCCTCTGGTGGGGCGGCGAGCGGAGGCGGGATGATAACGGAAACAGCGGCCTGCTAATGATTATCGCCTTGATCCTGGCTCTGCTGGCGCCCTTAGCCGCCACCCTAATCCAGCTGGCCATTTCCCGTAAGCGGGAGTTTATGGCTGATGCCAGTGGCGTACTGCTGACCCGCTATCCGGAAGGGCTGATCTCCGCCTTAACCAAGATTGGCGGTGACCGGGAGCCGCTGGAAGTAGCCAATAAAGCTACCGCCCATATGTATTTTAAAAATCCGCTGCCGGAAGGCTGGCTCTCCAACCTCTTCTCCACCCATCCGCCGATTGCAGAGAGGATTGCCGCTCTGCAAAAGGGGAGTGGCCTTTCGACATCACGGTAATCAATATGGAACAAGTATGACCAAGACGGAAGCGGTACAGCGGGTCGCCAAGCTGCGTCAAGAGATCAACCGACAACGGTATCTGGTCCAGGTTTTAGATCAGTCCGATCTTTCTGAGGCAGCGCTTGACTCTTTGAAACACGAGCTGGCTCAGTTAGAGCAGCAGTATCCGGAGCTGATTACGCCGGACTCTCCTACCCAAAGGATAGCCGGGGAGCCGCTGGAAGGCTTCGTTAAAGTCCGACACCTTTTGCCGCTTCTATCTCTAAACGATATTTTTTCCTTTGAAGAGCTGGATGCCTGGCGGGGCCGGTTAGAGCGGATTCTGGGCGGCAACGGCGCTGAACGACTGGAGCAGTCCGGCTACTATGCCGAGCTGAAACTGGACGGATTCTCTATCTCCCTGGTTTATGAGGATGGACGCCTGATTAGGGCGGCCACCCGCGGCGATGGTTACGTCGGAGAGGATGTCACAGTTAACGCCCGCACGATTGAGGCCATTCCTTTGGCCTTAGAGCTGGCGGCCTCTCTACCTAAAGATCTAAGTGAGTTGGCCAAGAGAGCGCTCCAGGGACGATTTGAAGTAAGAGGTGAGGTTTATCTGAATCGGAAAGATTTTGAAGAGATTAACGAGCGGCAAACCGCTAAAGGACTTCCAACCTACGCTAACCCCCGCAATCTGGCGGCGGGTAGTATGCGCCAGCTGGATCCGCGTCTGGTGGCGGAGCGGCAGCTACGTTTTTTCGCCTTTGCCGTGGTGGGCGAGTGGG
>JAGWZN010000033.1 GCA_018968785.1 Patescibacteria group bacterium | reverse complement strand
AAATATAGTCAGATACCTACTCCTCATGCTTTACGGTAAGAGGGTTAGCCTTTGAGTAGACCCAGGCGAGGGAGAAAAGTAAAATCATCAGAAGCGGCATCATGTCATCGGACCAAATCGGGTCATCAATCAGCCCGAAACTGAGCAGAGCCAAAGTGACCGCCGATACACTCATCCCAAACCACCCGTATTTATTAAATGAAAGGTGACGACTAGCGTGCCATCCTCTCCAGATCGGCCAGAGGAGTAAAAGAGTGATGGCGATCAGGCCGGGGATTCCGGCTTTCAGGAGGCTATCCAGAAAGAAATTATGGGGTTGAGGAGAGTTCCAGTTAAGAGGAGGATGATTTGGGCCGTAAAGAGCGACTAACTGAGGATAAGTATTCTCCCACCCCTTTAAGCCAATCCCGGTCAGGAAATGGTAATGAGATTTTAAGGTCGCGATCGCCACTTGCCAAAACTCCAGGCGTGATAGCCTGCTGGAGGTAATACTGACCTCCCATTTCGGCAGATGGCGAGCGAAAATCGCGATAAAAATGACGGTAGCCGTCCACGCGGTCGCACCGGTCCGCCGGATGGCGCGATAGGGAGACGGCAGTAGGTAGAGTAGGTAAATGACCCCCACCAAGAAAGCCACAATTCCATTATATGACTGGGTTCCTAGCAGAAGAATAAGGCCGACCCACCAAATGTCCCACCCCCACCGCTGTTTTTTCTGAGTTAAGAGCCAAGGAAAGCTTAACAAGATCAAGGTAAAAAGATAACGAGCCAGAGTATTAGGAAAGTCATACGGTTCGTACAGCCGGTTTCCTTGGCTAAACTGAAGGACTCGGGACACTTGGAGTAGTCCGGTAAAAGCGAGGGGAATAAAGGATAGAAACAGGCAGCGGACAATGTTTTCCAATTTAATTTTATCGGCTTCCAACATTAAATAGACCAGCCATCCGACCAAAAACGCTTGCAAGCCCCGGCTCAGTAAAACGCCAAGGGCGTCCCGCAGCGGGTGGGTAAAGGGGAGAGCGTAAAGGAGGCTGGCAAAAAATAGACAGAGGATAAGGACCAGGCTTCGGTCTTTGACCTGGATAATGGGTAATTGACCGGTGAGAATCGCGATTACTCCAAGTCCGATAAATATCAGACTAAACAGGTTGACGAAACTAAAGGCAAAGGGATGAACAAACAGGTAATGGGTAAAGAATGGCAATCCGAGTAAGAGGAGGTACAGGGCGAAACGTTGGAACAGCAAAAGAACACGGGCCATACAGGTATAAGGCTACTATTAAAACTGTTTACTATTTGTCTGTTGATTAGTATACTCCAAGATAGAACCGCTAGAAAGAACCTCGTGAAAATCCAGACAATCCCGAAAAGATCAGCAAAAGAAAAGGCTGGATGGCTTCTGGCGGTGGCTTTTTGTTTGGTCATGGCGATCGGTTTGGCAGTGACTCATCCCGACAGCTCCATTATTTCTTTTGATGAGGGGTTCCACGGAGGCGGGGCCTTGGCCATTCGGGAGTATCTTCTCTATTATACGCGCCACGCGGTTCCCGGAGGCAATCCTCATTATCTAGTGAGAGAGTTTGTGAACGGCATTGCCCTCTATCCTCCTCTCTGGGCGGTTTCGGCAGCCCTTTTCAGTTTAATCTTTGGCGCTTCTGTTTTTGTGTTCCGCTTAGTGACATCCGGGTTTTATATTCTAGTCACACTGCTTATTTACTGGGCGGTGATAAGAGCGGGTAGGCGCGGCGGAGAGGAGATGAGAGGAATGGCGGCTTTTCCGATTGCGGAGATTACGCTACAGTTAAAATAGGATCCGGTTGCAATGCTGTCTCCGTGTCTCCTGGTTCAGTATACGCTGAAAACATCCCGGTTGAAAGCAGATATCCCGTGAAGATTTCTCTCTCTCCATCAGTACGAAAACCCGCCAAAGAAAAAGCCGGATGGCTTCTCGCAATCGCTTTTGCTTTTGCGGCCGGTATTGTGTTGGCGGCGACTCATCCGGACAGTTCAGTCATATCCTTCGATGAGGGATTCCATGGTGGAGGAGCGTTCGCGGTGCGGGAGTATCTGCTGTATCTGGTCCATTATCCGGTTCTCAGTATCGCACCGAAGTATCTGGTACGAGAGTTCTTTAACGGACTGGCTCTGTATCCGCCGTTATGGGCAGCAACAGGCGGTTTAGCCAGTCTGGTGTTTGGCGCTTCAGTCGTGGTATTCCGGGCGGTCACTACCGGCTGTTACATTCTAACTCTCCTTCTGGTGTATTGGGCGGTTAAGAAAGTAACGCGCAGTATCGTGGCCGGTCTGGTCTGTCTGGCAATTCTTGCCACTGTGCCGCTGGTGATGATCTACAGTAATTTAATGATGCTGGAGGTGCCGTTACTGTTGGGAGTGACGTATATGGCGTTGACGTTTTACCTGTACAGTTTTGATCTTTTACCGCGTACCCCGCTTGTGGTCATACTCCTGACTATTGGGTTTGGTCTTGCCTCTTTAACCAAGATAGCGGCCTTTGATCTGGCATTAGGGATCACCGTTGGCTCGGCTATTATCTTAAGCACCTTATTTTACCGACAAAAAATCTACCGCCGTTTTTGGAAATGGGAGCTGATTCTTTTCTTGCTAACCGCTTACGCTTCTCTCCACGCTTATATTGTTTGGGGAGCGCATTACTTTCATATTGACATGACGAACTTTTACCAGTCACAGAGTAAGGGTGGTTCAACTGATCCGTTCTGGTTATACTCTCTAAAACTGGCTTGGTCGAATCGGGAATTCTATTTTCGGGATTTTCGGCATATGCCGCTTCTCTCCTTAACCTGGGTCGGTTCCCTTGTAGTATACGCGTTGTGGCGGCGGACCCCGTTTGCTGTCTTTTTATTGACCTGGGCCTGCGGGACGTATATCGCTTTTTCGGCGGTACTGCCTCAGGTGCCGCAGTACTTGATGCCGATTTACGCGCCGTTGGCAATCGCGACCGGTTTGATGGTAGTCGGCCTGGGCGAGTGGCTTTTTGCTAGAAAGCGGCAGTATCGGATGGCGCTAACCGTGCTGCTGACTGCCTGGATTGTTATTGTTCAGATTCATGATATGCCCTACAGTGAAACCTACGATTGGCGCGCGAAGCAAACCGGAGTGGAAGCGGCGGCGGCCTATCTAGCCAGCCATGCCAACCGATACGACCGAGTTATCACCTGGCAAGACGGCGCTACACTCGCGGTGCGGCTAGCCGCGTTTAATCAGGAAGTTCAGCTGGAAAATGGAGCTAGCCAGATCTGTCCGGATGCCATGCGCGACAGCTATATGTGGGCCCTTTCCGTGAACGAGCCGCCCTTGCTTTCGGCGGAGGATCAACAGGTGCTCAATTCACCTCCTTGGGAGGTGGTGGGGAGATACGGTAGTGACAATTCGACCGTCTTGTACCGGAACACGGCTGCCGTCTGGCCACTGAACCTGGAAGTAGAAAATAGAGACAATGGAAAAGAACGGGTTAGTGATCCTTTGGCATCCGGCGGTGCTGCCTACCGGTTAACCGGTAAGGGTGAACAGCCGGAGCTATGGGGGTGCTATCGACCGCTTCACCCGGGCCAACTGGAAGTGACCTATGATTTGAAGGCGGTTTCGATACCCTCTAACCTTCCGGATAACACCGGGATAATGCGGTTGGAGTACGCGGAGTATCAGGGGAACATTTATGCTCATCGAGAAGTGACGGCCGGCGAACTGCGCAAAAATCAGGGAACTTATCAGCCATATGCGCTGCGCTTTTCTTTAGCAAAGCTGGATGCTCAGGGTGAGTTTCGGATATTTATGTACCATCCGGCCGAAGTATGGGTGGACCGGATTACTGCTCGTTCACTCTAGAGGTAGTCCCTCGAGGTATGGCGTGTTATCGGGCACAGCGAGTATAATGGACGATGGATATTAGCACTAGTGCTGGTGAGATTTCATGAACATTCTCTCTAATAAACGGGTGTACGTCGTTTTGGCGGTGATTTTATTCGTGGCGGTCATAACCGAGGTCGGTGTTTCTTTGTATTACCGGAACAAGACAAGACAGACGCAAACCGTGGCTACCTTACTAACGTCGGCACCGGCAGTGCGCCCGACCCCTAGTCAGCCGGTTGCCACATCTTCGGCCGCTCCCACCGCTACTTCCGCGGTTCATACCGCTACTCCCTCAGTCGCTTCCTCCGCCTCACCTGCCCAGTCGACACCGGCTTCAACACCGGTGACTACTGCCACGCCGACCGCGACTGCTTCGGGATCGGTTGAGGATGAACAGCAGCAAGCGGAGAAAGATTATCAGGCGAAAAACTATGCCGCCGCTATCTCCGAGTATAAGCTGGCAATTGCCGCGACCACCGATTCGTCAGCGCTGGCGACGCTGTGGAATGAGCTGGGGAACGCGTATCGGGATAATAACCAGAGCGATCCGGCAATCCAGGCGTACAATCAGTCAATTACCGTGAACGCGACTTTTGGGGAGCCGTATCTGAATAAGGCGAACCTGCAGTGGCGGGACGGCCAGAAGAACGAGGCGATTACCACCTTACAGCAGGGGATCAATCAGAATGCCACCGATAAAGCCGACTTGAGTAGCACCATGGATGCCTATAAAGCGCTCCAGCCATGAGAAAGCTAATCGCTCTTATCGCGCTGATGCTGACCTTTTTGAGTCCGCTGGCCCGCTCCGCTACCGCCCGGGCGACTGACCCGTATCCGTTCGATCCGAACATTCTTATCTCTGACGACAGCTTCCTGCGGACCGAATCGATGACCGGCGACAATGTCAATCAGTTTCTCATTTCGCATGGCAGCTGGCTGGCCAACTATATTATCCCGCAGTTCGTTGACGTGCCGTATCCATGCTTGGATAGCAACGGCAATCCCAGCTATCCGACGGTCAGGGTAGAACAGGTTGATGTCAACGGCAAACCGCTGTACGGCATGCGGGCGGCTGATCTGTTAGCGCAACGGGCGCAGCAGAACGGCATTAACCCGCAGGTTATTCTGGTAACCCTTCAGAAGGAGAGCAGCGCTATTACCTCAGCTACGGCGTCCTCGAGCCTGTCCCAGGCTTGGCCGCTTTTTTATGGTTATAACGAACCAATGGCTTCCTTTAAGTTGAGCTGTGCCGATTCAATGGCTCAGGCGCAGGGTTATGGCGGTATCGGTCAGCAGTTAGCGTACGCGCCGTACGGTTTGCATCAGATGTATAGCGGCGGCAGCTGTCCGCTGACTACCGCGCTGACTATTGACGGAGTGTCCTTAAATGTGAAGAGTCGGGCTACGGCGGTGTTGTACTGTTACACCCCTCATATTTACAACGGAAACCATAACTTTTGGTACTACTTTGTAACCTGGTTCGGTGAGATACCGCCGGCGCCGTACTCGTCACCGCTGCTGCTGGATAGTAGCACCGGAAAGGTGTATTTAGCCGATCAGAGCCAACTGTGGCATGTCCGGACGGCGGACGACTTTCGGAACTGGGGTTTCTCCTGGGGATCGCTGCAGCCGCTCGCCGGCAGCGCCTACGCTGCTTATTCAATGGTGGGCGATGTCAGCTCGTTGGTGAGCACCTCCTGGGGACGGGTCTTCCTGATTGAGAACGGGCGGAAACGGCCGATCATGAGCGCCAGGCTGTTCTATCTGTTTGGATACAGTTGGTCGGATGTCACCCGACTCAACGACGCTATTATTGCCGAGATTCCTACCGGCGTGCCGGTCTGGGAACTGGTACGGATTGAAGGCACCTCGGCTATCTACTTCCAATCCCGCGGTACGAACTACTACATTCCCGATCAGGCAACTTTTCAAGATACCTGGGGATTTCACTGGGATGAGGTGGCGGACGTGCCGAGCTACGAAGTGCTGCAGTTTCCGTTTGGTTCGTCCCTCTCCCGCTTAGTCAAGTCCAATGATAACACTATCTTTTATGTCGATGACGGCCATAAGTTCCGCATCCCGTCGGCCGATATGTTTAACCAGTACGGGTTCCAATGGTCGAACGTGGTGGCGATTGAAAGTTCCTTCCTAGACCACTTGCCGACCGTGGGCACATTGACCGGCCTGGTTGGCGCGCCGGACGGAAGGGTCTTTTACGTAACCGGCGGCATCAAACGGTATGTCGGTTATCAGGCGTTTATTTCCCATAACTTTAACTTTTCCGATGTCTCCCAATGGAGTTGGGCGGCTTTGAATAGTATTCCGAACGGACCGAACCTATGAGCGCCCGACGGTTTGCCTACGCGACGGTTATCCAAATCGTGGGGAAGTTTGCCGGGTTCTTTATCTCCTCGTTCTTCCTGGTTATCCTGGCCGCTCATCTGGGCACGGTCGGAATGGGGTATTACACCACTATTACCGCCTTTCTGGCGTTCTTTAGCACGCTGGCGGATCTGGGGGTAACGGCGGTGATGATCCGGGAGATTGCCCAAGACCCGAGCTGCCGGGTGCAAATTACCGGTGATTTCCTGGGGCTGCGTATCTTGTATGGCCTGCTGATTCTGGGTTTGGCGCCGCTGATCGCCCAGTTTATCCCGCAGTACCGCGGCGAGGTGGAGCAGGGGATGATTATTGCCGCTTTGGCTCAGTTCCTGCTGCTGATTAACCAGGTGTTTGTCAGCGTGCTGCAGGTTGAGATTCAGTTGGATCGGGCGGTATTGGCCGAGTTTGTCAACCGGGTAGTGGTGCTGGGAGTGGTGATCTGGGCGGCGGAAGCGGTGCGTAATCCGGTCCAGTTCTTCTTTGTCGCCTTATGGGCCGGTGTGGCGGGCGCGGTAGCCAACACGATTATCGGTTACGCCTTCGCCCGCAAACTGTGGATAGTAATGCCGAGCTTTCATCCGCAGCGGTGGAAGCAACTGATCATTTTGGTGCTACCCATGGGCTTGCTCAACTTCTTAGGGATGGTGCACTTTAAATCTGATTCGGTGATTCTTTCGCTGCTGAAACCAGCCCACGATATTGGTGTCTACGGCTACGCCTATAAGATTGGCGAGATTCTCCTCAGCATTCCGGCTATGTTTATTGGTGTTATTTTCCCGAAACTTTCCTTGCTTTTCAAAGAAGAGAAGGAGCAGTTTAAACGGTTCTCTCAAAAGGTGTTTACGGCTCTGGCCGCGCTTACCTTGCCGCTGATTACGGCGATCTTTGCCCTGGCGCCCTATTTGACCACCTTGCTTTCCCGGCAGAGCCTGGAGGACGGCTTACAGGCCGGACAGGTGTTGCAAATTTTATGCCTTGCCATGTTCTCCTGGTATTTCGGATCGCTCTATCAGAATATTCTGCTGGTCGGCAGCTTTTACCGGGGGCTGATCCGCAATATCACCATTGTGGTGGTCATTAATATAATCAGCAATCTCCTATTCATCCCGCATTACAGTTATTTCGCGGCGGCCTGGGTGACCGCTGTCACCGAGACTATTAACCTGATCTTGACGATCATTTACGTCCGTCAGACGACCGGTTTCGTGGCTCGTCTGGAGGGCTTCGCGCCGATTATTCTCTCAGCCGGCGCTATGTATCTGGCGTTTATTCTGGTTCAGCATTTCTTACCGGGCGGTCTTACGGCGTTTGCCGCGGCGTCCCGGTTCCATCAACTGATCAGCCTGCTGGAAATGAGCTTGGCAGCTGGCGTCGTCTATATTCTGGTGCTGGTCGGTTGGGGGAAGCGATCGCCCATCTTTACTTTTCTCAGTATGCTGGCCAAATGAAGCCGACCGGTTCATCTATCTCCTTCTTAATTCCTACCTGGAACGGCCGGGAGCTGCTGGAAAAATATTTGGATGGCAACCTGGAGATTATAGGCCGGGAGCTGGAT
>JAGWZN010000032.1 GCA_018968785.1 Patescibacteria group bacterium | reverse complement strand
CAGTTTATCGGTATTCAGAATCGGATAGGTCTGATGCGCGCCACCGTTTTCAGCTGTCAGCCGATCCAGCTCCAGCCGGGTCATCTTGCTGATCTTCCGCTCCGACTCAATTAACCCCGCTTTCTGCATTTGTATGACAATTTCATACAAAGTAATACGCCCCGGATTCACTAGGTGATAAACGCCGGTCGCCTCCCGTCGCATCAGTTCGTTTAAGGCAGACAGATAGTCTTCCACTACCGTCAGCGACTGTGGCTCATCCACCACCGAGCTGAACTTACGCAGTTTTTCCAAAAAGTTACGCGGATGCGACTGCTTGGAGATTGGCATATGGATCCGGGTAATTAAAACGCGATCAGACCGGGTAAACGGCTCCAACTCGCCATCGCACCAAGCTTTTGTCCAAGCGTAGTAGTTAGTCGGCTGGGGAGTGTCATCTTCTTTCCAGCCGTTCCCGGTCGGACCGGCTCCGTCAAAAAACATGCCGGTCGAGATATGGACAAGATAAAACCCGTACCGGTGCGCTAAGTAGACCAGATTAGCCGGGCCTTGCACGTTTAATTGAAACGCCAGGTTTCGATGCTCCGGCTTCTCCGCTTCAGCGGTTTGGGCGTAACCGGCGGCATTCACTACCCGCCGCGGGCGCAATCGGCTGATTTCCTCTTCCAGAGCAGATAGATCAATCATATCAACTTCCGAAAAAACCGCTTCTTCCCCAATTGATTGAAAAATCCGTTCTCCTAAATAACCGCCTTTTCCGAGCACTAAAGTAGTTTGCATATCTAGATGATAGCAAAACGGGGATTATTTGTATCCTTTTCCGACACGATCCACTCTTCCCGAGGGAGAGGCCAGGGAATAGCGAGCGTCGGATCGTCCAAGGCAATGGCGGCGTATCCGGCGTTCGGACGCCAATGATCGGTCACCAGATAGGTATACACCACCTGGTCCGTCAGCGCTTGATAGGAGTTACCCAGCCCTTGGGAGAGAAAAAGGGCGCGGTGACAGTCCAGCTCAAATGTCAACACCTTGCCAAAGGTCGGCTCCGATTGCCGGGTATCGACAATCGCCGCGAAAACTTTTCCCGCGGCCAGGTGAATATACTTGTTCCACGGCTCAACGTGAATCCCCCGAGTCACCCCGCGCCGGGATTCGGCAACGTTGTACTGCACCGGCCGGAACGCCGGTAACCCCAGCTGCTCCATTTTCTCCGCTTGCCATGCCTCCCGGAAGCTTCCTCGGTCATCCGCGTGGACATCCAGATCAATCAAATACAGACCGGCAATTTCAGTTTGTCGGACGTTCATACCGGCCCTTTCTCACCGTACTGTTGCTGATAATACTGTTGATACTCTTTATCCATTACCTGCCGCACCCACTCTTCATTCTCTCGGTACCAGTCAATTGTGGCACGCAGCCCTTCTTCAAAGGTATGGGCGGGCCGATAGCCTAACTCATCCCTAATCTTTTGGTCGTCAATTGCGTACCGCCGGTCGTGTCCCGGACGATCCTTAACAAACCGGATCAAACGTTCCGGTTTACCAAGAGTTTTCAACAACTCTTTAACCACGTCGATATTCGCCATTTCCGAATGGCCGCCAACGCAGTAGGTCTCGCCGATCCGTCCGGCTGCCAAAATCAGTTCGATTGCCCGACAGTGATCCTCCACGTAAATCCAGTCCCGCACGTTCAAACCGTCACCATACACGGGAAGCGGTTGATCGGCCAGAGCGTTCATTAGCATCAGCGGGATCAGCTTTTCCGGAAATTGGAACGGACCGTAGTTATTAGAGCAGTTGCTTATCGTCACCGGCAAGCCGTAGGTATGGGCATAGGCCCGTACCAGCATGTCGGAACCGGCTTTGGATGCTGAATACGGACTGCACGGACGGTACGGCGTCTCTTCGTTAAACTTTTGATCCGATCCCAGCTCCAGGCTGCCGAACACTTCATCGGTAGAGATATGATGAAACCGTTTTACTCCCAGCTTCAAGGCGGCGTCCAACAACACCTGGGTCCCCAATACGTTCGTTTTCACAAATGCCGCCGGCTCCAGGATCGAGCGATCAACATGCGACTCCGCCGCGAAGTGGACCACCGTTTCCACGCCCCGCATCGCTTCCGTTACCGCCGCCGTGTCCGTAATATCACCTTTAACGAACCGGTAGTTTTGCTGATTTTCCACCTCTTTTAGATTCAGAAGATTTCCGGCATAGGTAAGAACGTCCAGATTCACCACCTCATCTTCCGGATGACGCTTCAACCAGTAGAGAATGAAGTTACTGCCGATAAACCCGGCACCACCGGTTACTAATATCTTCATAAAACTCATTACATCAATGATAAAAATGTTGCCGCAGCCGCGACCGCAGAATCAGCAGATCGCGCAAGGAACTGGAGTACGCCCGCGACGCGCGCAGGGTAGACTGTTTGGCGTCAAACCAGTCCACTGGCACTTCTTTTATAACATACCCCAACTGTTTGGCGATAGCCAGTAGCTCAAAATCGAACGACCAGCCGGTCATGGTTTGGCGGGAAAAGATCCGCCCCGCCGCTTCCGACGAGAAGAGCTTAAATCCGCACTGGGTATCTTTAATACCCGGCAACGCCAGCAGTTGGATTAAAAAGTTACCGGCTCGGGACAGAACACGGCGCTTCCAAGACTGCTTAATTTTTATGCTGTCTTTATGCAAATACCGCGACCCGATTACCACCTCGTACTTCGGCACTTCCTTCAGAAGATGAGGAATCTCCGTAGCCGGAGTAGAGTTATCGGCGTCCATAAATAGACGGTACCGACCCCGAGCCGCCAGAATACCCTGCCGCACTACCGCTCCTTTTCCCCGGTTTTGAGCATTCTCGATGATTCGCAGCTCAGGAAATCGGTTCTGGATTTCTTTAGCCAATTCAACCGTACGATCCTTGCTACCGTCATCTACGACAATCACCTCACTTGGGTACTCTTGCCGCTCCAAAAAGTCCTTGAGAAGTACCAGAGTCTCCGGCAGCCTTTCCGCTTCATTATAAGCCGGAATGATTACCGACAGATAGGGAATATCGCTCATCGGATAACTTCGGCGATTACTGCTTTGGTTTGTTGCGCGGCTTTTTCCCAACTAAATCTCTCCGCGAACCGGTAGCCGGCCCGGCTGTATTTCTCATACTGCCGCGCATCGCTGATAATTTCTTGAATAGCGCGGGCAATCCCGGCCGGATCACCGGGATCGCAGGCGATGCCCCCGTCGCCCAATACTTCCGGCAGCGAAGAAACGGTACTGGTTACTACCGGCGTCCCCACCGCCAGCGCCTCAATTACCGGCAAGCCGAACCCTTCATAAAAACTGGGGTAGACCAGGAGAGTCGCTTTCCGGTACAGTTCCGCCAACTGTTCATCTGAAACGTACCCCAAGAACTGCGTCTGACCGGCGATGCCCAACTGAGTCGCTAGCTCCGGATAATCCTCCCCGCCCCAACCCGGCTTTCCCGCTAATTTCAGGGTATACCGAGCCCGGATTTCCCTAGGCAACGTGGCAAACGCCTTTAAAATACCGCCGATGTTCTTGCGCGGCTGCAAAGTACCGACAAACAGGAAGAACGGTTCCCGCCCGGCCATAGGAACCGGCTGATTATTAGCCTGCTTCTCCTCCGTCAGCAGTGGCGCCTCAGAGATAACCCGCACTTTCTTCGGATCGATTGACGTAAGCTGTAACAGATCGTTTTTCCCCGACTCCGAGACGGTAATAACCGCCGCTGACCGCCGCATACACCGTTTCAGGAAGAGGTGCTCAATCAGCCAGGCGTTGCGATTATGCACGGCCATACCCGCCAGTCGAAAAACGGCCAGGTCATGCACAACAGTTACCGTCGGAACCGCGTTCCACACAGCCGATTGATAGCTTAATGCCGCGAAAAACACCTCAATCCCATCTTTTTTTAGCCGACGGGAAACCGTATAATGCCAGGCCGGCGACCACCCTCCCACCGCAACCGCTCGAGGAGCCGGTCCATCGCTTAGTAAGGAAGGCAGTTTCTGGCCGGGACGCAGATATATTACCAGCTGCAGCCCGGGATCAGTGCGCCAATGTGAGAGAATCCGCAACAAATACTGCCCCTTACCGGCCGGTTGATCACACACCTCCCGTCCGTCAACACCGACAATCATTTAACGACTGCGTTTACGATCAATCACCGCCACTATTATCACGGAGAATATCAAGCCGACAGCCAACCCGGCAATTGGAGTAAGCGGCAGACTGGAGTTCTGATTGGTTACAAAAGTATCGGAATAAGTTAAGTTCACTTTAATGCCGATTGGCTGACGCTGGTTGTATTCATCCCGCCGCTGGTTCATCACGGTCTGCATTGCCTGGAACACCCGGGAGACTTCATCGGCACTAGCACCCGTGTATTCAACCTGGTAAGTCAAAGAGTTGGGAACCGTGGAAACAATTTTAAATACCTTAGCCAGACCGGCTAGGCTGCTATCGGCAGGGGTTACCTTCGCGGCCTTTAGAATATCACTGACGGTAGAAGGGTCATTCAGCCAGGATTGGGTAGTGGCAACCATCGTTTGAGCATCGGAGATCGTCTCCGCCTGCAGCACCAATTGGCCGGTATTCGGATACGAACGGCTGACTTGCACGGTCGTGGCGATCGAACCAAATGAGCTGACCGCCTGGTGCTTATAGCTTCCCCAAGCCGCCAGGAAAACCACACCGGTAATAAGGATAATTAACCACCAGTATTTCGCTAACAATCGAAAAATATTAAAATTCTGCATATGTCCGTCTGCTTAATAAAAGTATAACTGAAGGATACCATATTATCATTTCCGCTGAAAGAGATGAACTGTTTTCAGCGGATCGCCATAAATCACCAGGAGCTGGAAACCGTTCGACTCAAGCCATCGGGAGTAGTCATCTGGATCGCCATTAGGAATATCAAAGAAAACGTATTCGGCATCTGCTAAATCTGTCCGTAGGTTTTCCTGACCAACAGCCGTATGAATCATTGGGTTCACCGTAGTGATACTGGAGCGGATAGTAGTCGGCAAAAGTTGGTTTAGCACTACCGTCGGCGCGTCGCCGGTCCGATCAACTGCTTCCTGATCAGCCGTAGTATACTGCATCGTCGGCTCATAATGTAATAACCGGTAGAACCGGCCGATCGTCTGTGGTAAGGTCAGGGCGATACAGAGCGCCACAATTCCCACCCGTGCCGCTAAGCTTTTACACATCCGCCACAACACCATAATGAACACCGCCGCCGAAATAGCCAGCGGTACGCCAGCATCCCGCGCCACCCGAACCGGAAACCCGAGCGCTTCAATCCGCGAACCGATCAGCAATAGCACTATCCAGCAGAAAACTAGGTACGGTAGCACTGAATCTTTCTTTCGACTGCTCATCCAAATTGCCAGTACTATCAGGCCGGCTAATCCCAAATACACTTGCAAGCTACCGATGCCGACCGCGTAATCCGCATATCGCCAGATAGCATCGGAGTTAGCCAGTTTGCCGACAAGATGAATCCAAGGGAAAGCACCCCCAAAGCTCGCCACACCATTGAGAATGGCTTTAAATGGCTGACCGAGCGGAGTCCAAATGAGCGCCCCCCCTATTAGAATCAGTGCCAGCCAGTAGTACCATTGTCGCCAGCCATACCGTAGTACCAGTAACAAAAACAACACCAAAAGATAGGCCAGGCTGAAGTGATGGGTTGCCAGGGTGAGCAGCGCAAATAGTAGGCTTGCTCCTAACCATTTCCAGTTGCGGTGACTGAGGTACAGCGAGGTCGAACCGACCCAGAGCGGCAGCCAGATGCCGGCAGCAATAACGTTAGGAAAACCGCCGTCATATAGGGTCTGGAGCGGCTGACCTGAGACAAAGAGTAGAATAAGGAAAGCCAGCAGTGCCGCCCATTCGCCAGCTAACAGGTAAGCTACCCAAGCCGCCGCCAAAGCTACCCCGAGTAGGACGATCGGAACAAGGTAGAGCATTACTTTGAGCGCCGGCAGATCGGTAACCTTCATACCCAGTAGGACAATTAAGTGAAACAGTCGGGGATATGAGGTAAAGAAATGGGAGAGACCGTATTTCTGTAGATCAACAATAAACAAGTAATGATTATACAGATCACCACCCGGAGCGGACGGATAGCGAAAAGCCAGGTCCACCGTATAGGATACGACCAGAAAAAATAGGCTGAGAACGCCTATAAACTTGATAACCAACGCTACACTGCTTTTTCGACCCTTTATCATGAGCGCTTCGATCTTTCTCTAATCGTGAGAAATATTCGTGGAGATTCCATGAACTAGTTCTCAGTACCGAGTCATTTCCTTCATTCTACCCCAACCACTTGCTGTCAATAAAGAGACCGGTCATAGACTTCGACGAATCAACACCCAATATAGCTTTGACAGCAGGTTATATAGATCGACCGGCCAGGATTTGAGTTCTGAAAATCTTAGATTTGTAATCATGAATCGAGCTAGGTTTTTATCACTCATAGTGCGAAATCGCTGAACAGAAGCTCTCTTTTTTAAAATATATGGTAACAGCGCGATAACCCCACCCCAACTGAATAACTTAGCCCAAAAAGCTTTTTGGGTAATCGAATACAATAAAAGGAAAAGTTCAGTCAAAATACCAAACGGGAGGAGGAAAAGTATTGTTCTAATTTCGTAATTTTTTAGAATAAATAACAATCTATTCCTTTCAACATAGTAAAACTTTCGGCTGTTTCGAGAGTATGCGTACTTATGCCAAACCTGAGCAGAATACAGTGACCGAATATTATACCCGCTCATCCGCGCTCTCCAGGAAAAATCCACGTCTTCATGATACATAAAAAAACATTCTTCAAAGATGCCAATACGTTCAAAGACAGCTCTCGGAATGAGAACGGCCGCTCCGCTGGCCAACGTTATCTCCCCCCCTCTCCCCGCCGGCATGGGCTGTCGATTGCCTCCCGCATAGCTAAACCCAAGAAAGTGAAGCGGATTACCGTAGCTGTTTACCGATTTGGTTTTCCGATCTTTTTCATGTAACAAGACGAGCGGCTGCCAAATGGTATCCGGACGATAAGCTCTTGCCAGTAACTGTAAGCACGTCGCGCTTATCACGGTATCCGGATTCAATAACAGTATCGCGTCAACACCAAAAGCGAGTGCCTTCTGAATGAGAAGATTATTACCCGCGGCAAAACCGATATTATCCTCTATTTCGGTCACATCCACTTGAGGAAAGTTCTCCTTAATATACTCTACACTACCGTCTTGGGATCCATTACTTAGAAAAAATACTTTTTCCGGTAAATAACGGCTTGCAAAAAGAGTTTCTAAGCATTCCGGCAAGTACTGCCGGGAGTTATAACCCACAATTACGACCGCAATACGGGGGAGTGAAGAAGACATGAACAAATTTGATGACCTAGGTGAAGAGCTAGTTTTAGGCTGACAGAAATTAGCTGAACATAAAAGAGGAGGTAGACCAACCGTTTTTATGGCCAGTTATTTCGTATAATATATAAACTACAGATTCCGTTAATTGGTTATTGAATGAGATCACGGATAATAGGATTGTTAGGGCAGATCCACCTGCGGTTTTTCGGTCACCCGATGAGTGAACAGATGGTATTTTTTCTAAGTAATCTTTCCTGGTCATTTGCGGCCGGAGTCGTCGTTTTAGGAGCCACTGTTATCATCTCCACGATTGGCGGAAGATTAATTGGACCGTATGAGTATGGCCAGTACAACTACATATTAGTTATAACCCAGTTTATCATCCTGTTCGCTTTTTGGGGATTGGACACTTCTGCGATCAAGGCGATCGCAAAATCTACCGATAATAGCAATAGCGAAAAACAAAAAATTATCTCTAGTA
>JAGWZN010000031.1 GCA_018968785.1 Patescibacteria group bacterium | reverse complement strand
TCATCTTATCGTAATTGGCGAACCAGCCATTCCGGTCGGATGGGTTAATGTTGGCGCGCCATTGACCGTCATACGGATCAATATGCGGCTTTAGCATGACGTGCAGACCAAGCAGATGGGCCGAATGGATAGCGGCGATAAGAGAAGCGTCGGTTGGCGTATCCCAGCCGGGCTGAATATCGGTGCTCCAGATATTGCTCTGGTGGTACGGGATAATCAGGGTAACGTAGTTGGCGTGAATCGCCGCCAGATTCCGCAGAGACTGTTGAAAGGAGGCGCTGGCAAAGTCGCTTGACGAGGCGGGCGATATCGAACCGCCCTTTTGCCAATCTGTCACGGCCGCCCAAGCCGGCCCGGTAGCTACGCTGAAACTAAGAAGAAAAATGGCAATAGCAAGGAGCGGTCTCAGGAATCGTGTCGGCATAGGTCACATTTAATGGCTATGCCTATTCCTTACCCTTTTTTCATTCCTGGAGCAGCACGGTGTCTTACAACCAGACCGCGCTTCATATTATATTTACGGAATACTGAGCGCTCCGGCGGCGTAGTACTCTTTAACTTTCAGACGGAAGAAACCGCCGTCGTCATCGGCTGAATACGATGGGGTGGTATTGCCGTTAATTGGCGCCGGATTGGTCACGCCGTCGTTATTAGCGTCGCAGCCGCAGGTGGCGCCGTTGTCGCCCCGGCCGAACAGCAGAGCCACTACACCGGCGTTGGCGTACTCTTGCAGATGGGATCGGCTGCTGTCGTCCAGGAAATACTGGGCGTGATTATCTTGAAAATGGTTCCAGGTATTGTTTTCCGCTTGCATGATCGTGTTACCGAGCGGGATCTGCCAGATGACAATCCGCTTGCCGGTCTGCTGGACGAAATTGCTCAAATAGTAGGCGCTGCGGTCATAATCGGCATCGGAAAACCAGGACTTACCACCGTCTCCGTAGATATACTGCTTGAAGGCGGCGTCCCGATCGGTCTGATCGGTAAAGACGATATCGAAGTTGGCGTTCAGCGATTTGTAATAGTTGGCGCTGCGGGTGGCCAGGGTGAGCAAGGTGGCGTTATCCGGCTTACTGTACAACGGATCATTGCCGGTTCCCCAGACACTCAGATGGTAAGCCAGAATCACGTTTGGCGCGTACGTATCACGCAGTTTAATAATGGCCTGCGCGAAACCGGGAATAGTATTAGGCAGCCCGGCCAGCTCCGGCATGCCGGTTGATGAAACCTGAGCGCTGATGGCGGCGGCGTTATCACCGCCTTTTTGCTGCATGAATCCCCAGAAGTCCGGTTCCATTTGCAGAACCACCGGATGGCCGGAAAAGGCGCCGGCTTTCTGGAAGAACGTCTTCAGATCGTTATAGTACGCCTGCATGGTGCTGATATTCTGGACGTTGGCCAGATCACCGTCCGCTTCGCCCATGCCGATGCCGGGATTGGACGGCCGCATTTGGTAGTACGGGAACACCGGGATAAACCCGTTATTAATGGAGTCCTGGATGTAGTTGCTGGCGAAATTGGCGTTGCTGTCCCAGTTGGTCCAGCCGTTGCCGGTATTTACTCCGCCGGTTAGGTACTGATACCGGTACGCCAGCGTGGAACTGTTTTTCAAGGTGGCGGCGTCATTGGGACTGTCCGCCATACCAATTTGAAAGCTGCCCTTGGTCGGCCAGTCTGCCGGTACGGGAGGTAACGATCCGGTAATTGCCGGAGCGGGGGTAGGTGTGGGATTCGGGGTTGGGGTCGGCGTAGGAGTGGGAACAGGCGTGGGAGTGGGCGTTGGAGTGGGCGTCGGTGATGGCGTAGGCACCGGAGTAGGTGTTGGCGTTGGAGAGGGAGTTGGGGTGGGGGTTGGTGTCGCGGTTGCCACATCGGAAGTTGGCGCTACCACAAAGCGGATGTCATCCACATAAATAGCGGGCTGCCAGTTGCCGCTGCCTTCCTGGATTAGAACGCCTTGAATAATCTGATTGCCCGGGTTAATAGCGGACAGCGGGATATTATATATTTTCCAGTTGCCGGAAGTCGGATCGCCGCCGAAGTTGCCGAGGGGAACCGGACTCTGGGTGAGCTGGTAGTTGTTATTGTACAGACCGACCAGGAATTTTTGGTTGTTTTGAGAGGCTTCCACCGCGAAATGCAGATAGCCGTACTGACTGAGGTTTAGCTGGCTGTCGGTATGCAGATACAGGCCGGACCAGGGACTGGTTGAGAAGGAAATAGAGTCGTGGCCGGCATACACCGGATACCCGTTCTGGAAGTTAATCCAACTACTCCAGGACCAGTTTGACCAGCCGGAGCTCAAATTATCCGTATAAATGGAGATGTCGGGTGTAGGAGCGCTTGCCCGCAGTTTCGCCTGCAGTTTAAAGGCGGGGATGAGTAATGAGGCAAACAAAACAACGGCCGCGAGGGTCGAAATGGAAGCTTTAAGATTAAACATATTACATTTTTCTTGTAAGATCCCATACATTTACCCATACTCCTTAGCTGAAAGCAAGCTGAGCATTGAATCGGCCCTACTCATATCGGGCTACCACAAGAAGGAATGAGTATTAGAGCGGACGGACCGTGACATCTTTTAGATAGGGGTTCTGAAAATCGGTTTTTTGGCCGATCCGGGCTTTGCCGTCAGAAACAAACCGAATAGCCAGCGGCTTTTGGTATTTATTACTCAGTGCTTGCGTCAGTCGTAGAATCTCCAGCACCCGTTCCTTTCTCTCATCAATACCGATCGGATACGTATCGATACCCAAACCGGAGTGCAGGCTTAGAAAAAGATTACGCTCTAGGGTCAAATTTCCATTTTCATACTCCTCTGCCAACTCGAAATCTTCCAGACAGGGCAGCATCAGACCGCATAGACCGACCGGATAAGGGTTCTCTTCCTTAATAAAACGGGTCAGACGGGTATAAAAATCGGTAGTGACGGAGGCGGAGAAGCTACCCTTGAGCCTTCGCGTGAAGTGAACCAGACTACTATCACCTTCAAAGAGCGGGGCAACGGAGGAGTCAATGCCGAGGAAGTCGGGTTCAGGGTGAAATAAGGTGGCGATTTCGTTCCAGACCGATTTTAGCCGATCAAGCCATTCGTCCAGGGAATCACAGCCGGCTGCCAGATTGGTCGGTTGCAAGCCAAGACTAAACCCCTCTTTTTGGTAACGCGCCGACGGAAAATAAGGAGTGGAAGCGGGGCCGTGGAAGGTATAGGCGAATTCAAACGTTTTAGCCGGACGGGCAGCGATTATCTGGAAGAGGATTTCAACCTGTTTCGATCCGATTATTCCCCGGGTGAGATCAAGATTAATTGCTGCATTGTCAGATGAGAGAAAGCGGCCCCGGACTCGTTGAAACTCGTCGCTGCGTAGGCTGCCTAGTCCAAGTAGGATACTCTGCCTTGACAGTTCTGTCTCGTCATACGGCGCGTCAGGATGATTGAGGCAGATTCGCTTGGTTTGAACCGAATAACCGGCGCCTATCAGAGTAGTTTCCAGTCGGCCAAGGCGATCCATCTCTTTTTGGCCGGCTTGTGTCGAAAAGAGGCAGACGGTACGAACAATCTTTTCCATAATAAAAGAAAATGGCGCGCCCAGAGGGATTCGATCTGACTTCTGGCTTAAAAGCCCCCCGGAGCTTTCTCGCTGCGAAGCGCCCTGGCGGGACAATGGTACCCTCATCCCTCTGGTTTTTCTATTATCTGAGTCTTTTCTAATAACCAGGTTCAAGTAATGGCGCGCCCAGAGGGATTCGGACCCCCGACCTACTGCTCCGAAGGCAGTCGCTCTATCCGCTGAGCTATAGGCGCATTGGCCTTACGATAACAGAAATAAGAGAAAGAGGTAAGCAGGAATGACATATCGTCCGGTATTCGGACTTTCCTTGAAATCTATCCAAACATGTCGTTCCTGTAATCGTAGGCGGCCTATTAGAGCAAATTACTGACTCGGCGGGCCGGGATCACCGTTTTTTAACGAGAAGGGAAACACCACCTTGCCGAGGATTTGCGATCGGTTGACCGGACCAAAAACACGGGAATCGGTGCTGTGGTCGCGGTTATCTCCAACCACGAAATACTGACTGGGACCGAGTGGCAATGGCTCTCCCTGATACTGCACCATGTCGCCGGGAATCCCCTCGATCCGTTTCACAAAATGCACAGTCGGATCGCCGGCATAGGTGACAATTACCACATCGCCCAACTGAGGTCGGAACAGATCGTACGTGAGCAAGGAAACGCCCAAATGCTCACCATTCTTCAGGGTTGGCTCCATACTGTGTCCGTCGACGGTGTAGGTGGTCAGGACAAAGCTATTAACGCCAATCGCAATGACGAACAAGGTCGCCAGCCAGCCCAACAGAGCGTGCAGATAACGAAGCGAGCGGACGATAGAAAAACCGGTCTTAGTCGACATTCGGATCCTTTTGCTGAATAAACACGTTCCCCCAGCCGGAAATAATCTCCTCAATCTGAGAAATAAACTGCTCGGGCGTTAAGGTGTAATCAAAGCTGGATGAGTACCAGGATGGGACGTACAGCGGCTGGCCGGCAAACCGATTAAACCAGCCCCGAACTGTGCCGGTAACCAGAGCGTAGGGGAGATAGTCATACAGCAGAGAAGTCTGCAGTCCGTCCGTTCCCTCTTCCTCATTAATTGGTTTGGGGTCGGAGATGTACTGCTTGAACCGGAGGCATTCGACGGTCAGCCGCTTACCCAGGCGGTTAAGCGGGAGAATCCGGTAGCCGGCGGTGTACACCAGTACCCCGACAATGTAAAAAGCCAAACCGAGAATGACCAGAGCGGGTGCCTGATTATTAAATAAAAAGTAACTAACTGCCGCCTGGATCAGACCGCCAAACTGTAAAATAATGCCGATTGTCTTATACCGCAAATGCAGCAGGCGCGGATTTTCCCTAAAATACCCCCACTGGGTGAGCCGGTCGTACATCTCAATGTAAATCGTACCGACCAGATCGGAAAAGATGTCACCAGTAATGGAATCGACCACTTCGCTCAATGAGAACGGCGGCTGGCCGATTGGCGAAAACAGATTAACAATCTTCTCTTCATACGGCAGAAGTTGCTTATCGGTGGCACGCCGCAGGAAGAACACCTCATCACCCTGCCGGATAATATGCCAGTATCCGCGCTGGGCCAGATTATACACCAGAGCCGCTACTCCGGTCTCACTGACCGTGCCGGTGAGAATAATCGACATCTCCAATGGTCGCAATCCGCCGGGCGGACTGGGAAATGGCGCCAGAGATGCCGGCGGGCGCGGCCGTTTGGTCACGATCAGGAAATACAGATACGTAAGCAGGAACAGTAAGAGGGTAAAGGTTAGGGCGGTCAGCGGTGAAATAGTTTTAATAAACGAACCGAGGGTAATATACCAGGGAATCCGCAGCGATCCGGCTGTAAAGGAAAGGGAGAGCCGCGTATGCGATTCGGGAATCAGCGGAACGGTACTGATCGCCAGCATAGTCGAAGTAACCGGTTGAGCAGTCATCCCGGCGGATGATTGGATCGATATAAACTGAGCAGTCACCTGGCTGGTATTGACGCCGGCCGGCAGATTAAGACGGAGATTATACCCGAGGTCGGTATCGGAGGCGTCTTCCAAGCTCAGGCTGACCTGAGTGCCGGCAGCGGTACCGGTCGCCCAACCGACCAATCGGTCTCCCTGATAGACGCTCCCATTCCGGTTAATAGTCACCGTGGACGGTGTCGGCTCAAGCTGTCGGCCGCTCAAAACGGTTTGAAGAATAAAAGTCGCCAAAATAACAGCCAGCAGAGCGCCCGCGAAAACCAGGAGAAACACCGATACCGGCAGAGCAATGGCGGCGCGTCGAGAAGCGGGCAAATGAAAAGACATGTCGGGCATGCGTATTACCAATCCTTATTTTCTCTAGTATACTATAGCCAAAGCCTTCCCATGTACCACACCATCTTTCACGCTTTTTCTTTCCTGCTGAATAAGTACGGTCTGCTGGGGATGTTCGCTCTAGTGGCGCTGGAAAACATCGGTGTTCCCATGCCGACCGAGCCGGCGTATATTCTCGGCCAGATTCGGATCGAGCAGGGGACGTCATCGTACGCCCGGGTGCTGCTGGCGCTGACTGCCGGCCATATGTTTGGTGCGCTGCTATCTTATCTGCTCGGCCGGAAAATCGCCACTAAACTGCAACACGCCCGTGATCTAACCGATGTGCAGAAAAAGATTGCCGGTTGGTATGACAAATATGGGAATATCACCGTGTTTAGTACCCGGCTGATTGGCTATGTCCGGCCATGGAGCTCGTATGTGGCCGGTATTGCCGAGGTGAAACCGCTGCCGTTTATTGTTCTGACGGCGATCGGGACCGTGCTATTTAATGTTATTTCCCTGGCGATTACCCGCAAGATTATCTACTTTTGGGCGCATTACGCCATTTTGCGAGTGCTGATCTCCGCCTCTTTTTCGGTTGGCTTCGTGTTTATTATCTGGGAGCTGTTTCGACGGCGAAAGGAGCGTAAGGCGCGGATAAATCAGGCTGAGCAAGAAGATGGAACCGGTGATCACCAGGGGGACGGAAGCTGAATTGGCCAGATTGGGAAGATCGGCGTATAGGTCATCCACTTGCCGGTGGCGGTGAAATCCCAGCTCGTCCAGAATGTCCGCCAGTTCGGACGGCGGATAAGAGCGAGCGGTCTGCTCCTGGGTCATATCGAAAGCGGTCAGATAGATCTGTCGCGCCAAGGGAACGAGCGTGGAAAGACACTGTTTTACGTCTTTATTTTTCTTAAACGCCAGCAGAAAATCGAACGTTTGACCGGGGTAAAGGGTGACAAGCGTCTCGGTTAAACGAGCGATTTTCTGAGGGTTGTGGGCGGCATCTAAAATGATAATCCGTTGCGCGGTTTGGTAAATATCGAACCGGCCGGGAAAGTGGGCGGTTGAGAGCGCGGCTCGAACAGCGTCTTCCTGAATGGTCAGCCGGTCTTGCCGGGAGATGGCGGAGAGAGCTGCCAGAGCAACGCTGGCGTTTTCAATCTGGTGGTTGCCGGTCATTGAGAGATTCAGATCCGGCAGATTTACGTTTCCGTCAGTAAAATTGAAACGGCTGGAAGTGGGCGTCAGGGTGAGAGCGGTATAATTAGTGTTTGGCTGGATGAATATAGGCTCACTCCCCGCTTCCCGGGCGGCTTTCTGAATCACGTGCGCCGCTTCGCTCTCCTGAGGAGAGGAGATGACCGGATTTCCGGGTAAGATAATTCCCGCTTTCTGTTCAGCAATCTCCGCCAAGGTATGTCCGAGGATTTCGGTATGATCGAAGCCGATCCGGGTGATAACGGCAATCTTATCTGATCGGCGGACCGTATTGGTGGCGTCATGCAGGCCGCCCAATCCGGTTTCCATGACCGCGAAATCCACTGCTTCTTCCGCGAAATATCGGTAGGCTAGAGCGGTGAGAATCTCAAAAAGGGTCGGTTGGCCATGTCCGGCGGCTTCGGTTTTTTTAATTGCCGGCATCAGATCGGCGACCAGCCGGACGAACCGGTCTTCCGGTATCCAGCGTTCGTTGATCTGGAGTCGTTCCCGGATGTCAAAGAGATGAGGGGAAAGATGCAGGCCGACTTTTTGACCGTGCGCGATTAACAGATGGCTAATCAGATAAGCGGTTGATCCTTTTCCCGATGTTCCGGCGAGATGGATGACCGGTATCTTCTCTTGAGGGGCGCCGAGCTGATCCAAAAGAAAAAAAGCCCGGTCGCGGATGTATCCTTTACGTTCCATCCAACCCGGAGGCGGAATGAACTGCCGGAGGTAGACGAGGGTATCATCATAGGTCGAGATGTTCATATTGTCTGTGACAACTCCCTCTTCAACCGAAAGCGGCGGGAGTAAA
>JAGWZN010000030.1 GCA_018968785.1 Patescibacteria group bacterium | reverse complement strand
CTCAATTGCCGCTAGCTCTACCTGATCCACTACCGTATTGCCATGATAGTATCGCTTGCCGGGATACCCTTCCGCGTACTTATTGGTCAGAGAAGAACCGGTAGCCTCCATCACCGCTTTCGACACATAATTTTCCGAAGGAATGAGGGTAAACTGATTCGTCTGACGCTCAGCCTCCGCCGCGATAAGCTCTTGGATCTGACTTATAGCGCTCATACGCCTCCTTCCATATTTAAAGTTGATTGAACGACATTATATAGCAGCCACTGGACCGTAAGCGGACCAACCCCTCCTTTTGAGGGAGCCAGCGCTGAGGCAACCTGGGAAACCGAATCAGTATGAACATCTTCGGCGCAGTCGATGACCACCACGCCTTCTTTCACCCACTGATAAGTTATCATATCTTTTTGGCCGATGTCGGTTACGAGAATATCTGCCCGCTGAGTCTTTTTCAGGGCGTTTTCCGTTTCTTCGGTCACCAACTCAACATCCACTTTCAGTTTAGCAAAGAAATCGTAAAGCGGCGCGCCGGTTAAGCGGCCGTCGCCTACTATTACCACTTTTTTATCCTTCACATCCAACTGGTAGTAATCTAGAAGAGAAGCAACCGCTAATACCATCGGCGGGAGGGCGTATGGACGGGGCGCCAGTAAACTGGTCATACGAATATCGGTATAGGAAAGCGATTTCCACTTCTCCGTCAGACCGTCCGCGTCTTTGTACGGATCAATCGAGGCAAGGAGCTCACGCTCATCAGCGGATGAGAATCCGTCCGGTAACGGCAACTGGATAAAAATTCCCTGCACTTCCGGATCATCATTTAAAAAACGAATTGTCTCTTCAACTCTCGCTTTGGTCACGTTATCTTCCATCAGGTATTCGGAGAAAATAATACCGGTTTCTTTCGCCGCCTTCGCCTTATAGCCGATATACCGCAAACTGTCCGGATTGCCGCCAACTTGAATAACTGCCATATGTACCGCTAAATGCCGATCTGCCAGGCGGGCCACGGCGTCAGCGGTGATCTTTTTTAGGTCTTGAACCAACGGTTTACTAAGAATAGTGTTCATACGTTCAGCGTAACAAATATACAGAAAAATTCCTATAAAAAGAGTTCTGGCGCAGTATTTCTTAATGATACATACCCGTCTTTTCCGCAAACCACATGATCGATAAGTTGAATATCGATCTCCCGTCCGGCTTGCATAATCTGACGGGTCACATTCCGGTCCGCCAGACTGGGCGAAGGATCGCCGGAAGGATGGTTATGTGCGAGCAGCACCGTAGAGGCGTTGTGAAGGATGGCCGGGCGAAAGATTTCGCGGGGATGAAGCAGGCTGGCGGAAGCGGTGCCGATCGATACAATCTCACGGGAGATTTCCTGATTCCGGGAGGAGAGAAAGAAGACCACCAGATGCTCTTGCGGCTTATCGAGCAGATCCCGGCACGCGTCATACACCGCTTGCGGAGTTATGAGAAACGGTGACTCCTGCACCGCCTCTACCGCGTCCCGAAGATACAAGGCGGCAAGCAGCTCCGACGCTTTTCCTTCTCCTATTCCTTCGATACTGAGAAGCGAAGAAAGATTCCACTCCCCTTTTCTCAGCAGATCCACTACCCGCTCGCTTAAACATAGGACATCCTGATGCAGGGAGCCAGTCCGCAAAATAAGCGCTACCAACTCAATCAGATCCAGAGATTCAACACCCTGCTGGCGCAACTTTTCACGGGGACGCTTCGCTTTGGGGAGAGAGATGATTGGTGTCATACGTACAGTATATACCGAACATTTTACGAAAACAAGTGATTTTCGATGAGCGTCGCCGTTTTAACCTGTTATTTTTCTTCTGTCAATAACCGCTCTTGGAGCTCACGATTGCACTGTACACATTCATTGTCACCCCCTAACTGAACAACAGTACGCAATATTACAGTTTTACCGCCGCCGGTTGGTTACGGTGAAAGTACAAGATGAGGTCGACCATCTTTGTATTCCAGAAGATAATTTGAAGACCTATGAAGAAAGGAAGTCCTATGCCGGCAACAACCAAGCGCAGCCGTACCGATCGGAGAGGATTCGCTTCAATGGATAAGGCAAAACAACGAGCCATTGCCAGCGCCGGCGGCAAAGCCGCTCACGCTCGAGGAACCGCTCATGAGTTCACATCCGAAGAAGCACGGGCTGCCGGCCGAAAAGGCGGCCAAGCCCATCGAAGAAGCAGCCCGTAAGTGCTACGCGCGTAATAAAACAAAATAGATGGCTGATTACCATCTATTTTGTTTGTACGCCCACATCCAGACCGTAATCGGCGCCACTGTTTAGTTTCGGTATCGTCATTATGATAGAAGGAATTGAAAAAAAATGAAGATGTATGGCCCAGATGTTAATAGCCGCGTTCCCAACCCACGCCTCCGCTGATAGCGCGGTGCATGAGTTAGAAGCGCTCGGTTACACTCCAGCCGATCTCTCAATTATCACCCAGAACACGCATACCGAAGTCCATCAATCCACCGACGAAAATCCGCCCGAAGGCGCGATCAGCGGAGCGGTGGCCGGCGGAGCGGTAGGTGGACTGGCCGGCTTACTTGCCAGTGCCGGTATTGTGCCGGCGTTGGCCGGTATGTTGATCGGCGGACCGATCGCGGCCGCCCTCGCCGCCACCGCTATATCTGGAGCTGCCACCGGTGCCTTAGCCGGCGGCCTGATCGGCGCGTTCGTACAACTGGGGGTGCCGGAAGAGAACGCCCGGTATTACGATACGATCGTCCGCGCGGGTGGAGCGGTGCTGGTAGTGCCGATCCATAACGGCGATGAGGCGGAAGTACGGACAGTATTAAACTCCCATGAGGCCCAACAGATTAATACCCTTACCACTCCCGAATAACCCGCGCCGCTTCTTCAATCATGCAATCGGCTAGGATACCACCCTTTTCACGGTTAATTTCAACCGTGGGAAACGGATGGAGCACCCCATTTTCCGCAATCTCCCTTGTTTCCTTGTACGCTAACGCGCCGGCCGTGACGACCGGATGGTCGTTGGGTAGCTCGGCAACCGCCGGAGCAAGGTCGGGCCGGAGAGTGAAGAGTAAGGAAGCTTCCGTACTGCCGGCATGCGTATCGCTGACACCAAACTGTTGCTTGGCTACAGCTTTCACCTTAGCCGTGTAGGCGTACATACTCTTTACCCGTAATTGATGCGGGCGGCTGTACTCTTCACAGGCGACAGCCGCCAGGTGAATATTCCCGCCATGCGCGTTATACACTACCCCTTTACGCCATCCCGACGCCTCCAGCCAAGTAAAAAGTTCCTGTAGCTGCTGAATCAGCAACTCGGCCGGCAGGGAAAGCGTGCCGGGAAAACCCCGGTGCTCCCGGGAAGCGCCCGTCCAGAGAGCCGGGAACAGCATTACTTCTTTTGGTAGGCGCTGTTCAATCCGTTCCGCTAATCCTTCGGCGATTGCGGTATCGGTTAGCAGAGGCAGATACGGGCCATGCTGTTCAAACGATCCGAACGGCAGCAGAGCTACCGTATCGCGGTATTTGGCAATTTCCGTCGTCGAGAGATAGGAGGCTTTCATTACCCCCACAATAGCATAAGGAAGGAAGACGCGCAGCGGCTCTTTACTTTCCTTATAAATTCTTTATCCTATAAGATATTATTTATTAAAACCTATGAGCGAACACAGTATCGAGGTCAATCATCTCGTAAAAAAATACGGTGGATTTACGGCGGTAAACAATATCTCGTTTACCGTAGCAAAAGGAGATTTCTTTGGTTTTCTCGGTCCGAACGGCGCCGGTAAAACCACCACGCTCCGCATACTTTCCACCCTGCTTCGCAAAACCAGCGGCGAGGTTAAGGTAGCCGGTTACGATGTCGATCGCGAACCAAATGCGGTACGCCGGAAGATTGGCTTCGCCATGCAGGATATCAGCTTGGATAATCTGGCCAGCGGCTGGGAGAATCTGCAACTTCTGGGCGTGCTGTATGGCCTTTCGCCGGCAGACGCCCGTAAACGGGCTGGCGAGCTACTGGGGGTTGTTGGACTCAGCAAGGTGGCCGATAAGTGGGTTACCAGTTACTCCGGCGGTATGCGGCGGCGGCTCGATCTGGCCGGTGTTCTAATGCACGATCCGGAAATCCTCTTTTTGGATGAACCGACCCAGGGACTGGATCCACAAGCCAGACGGATAATCTGGGATTATTTACGGAAGTTAAATAACGAGGGCTCAACCGTGGTTCTGACTACCCATTATATGGAAGAGGCCGACGCGCTCTGCCGGGAACTGGCGTTTATTGATAAAGGTACCATTGTTCGTTCCGGTACTCCCGCCAAACTGAAAGCACAGTTAGGCGGCGAGCAGATTATCCTCACTTTCGGATCGGCCGATCAGGCGGAAAAGGCGATTGCCGTCGTCACTCCGCTCCTGGAAAAGGAGACGCCGGCCGTGACCGAGAACCGGCTGCAGGCAACCGTCAAAGAAGCCGGTAAAATCGCTCCGAAAGTAATTACGAAGCTGGAATCGGCCAAGCTGTTCCCCGCTTCCATTAACATTACCCAACCAACCCTGGAAGATATCTTTGTAAAACTGGTCGGCCACACCATTCAAGAAGAAGACGAAAGCAATTTGATTAAAGGCCGTGATCCGTTCGTAGAAGGGAGGATGTAATGCAAACGCTGAATTTCTTGAGAGAAATTAAATATCTATTTATCCGCGGCTTAAAGCAGTCGCTCCGACCGGTGCCCGCTCTGATTCCCTCCCTGTTTATGCCGGCATTTTTCCTGATTATATTTAGCGCCGCTTTCACCAGCCTCATTAACCTGCCCGGCTTTTCCGGCAAAAGCTATCTGGTGTTTTACGCTCCGGTTGCCATTTTACAAGCGATATTTTTCTCCTCCGGCGACGCGGGGATTGATCTGGTGGTCGATATCACCAGCGGCTACTTTGACAAATTACTGATCGCGCCGATCCGGCACGTCTCAATCATTATTGGCAAACTTATTGGAGTCGGCCTGCGCGCCGCCGTTCAGGCCGGGATTGTGATTCTCATTATTCTGCTGATGGGCGGCAAAATTGTCACCGGACTACCCGGACTCTTGGTTATTCTCCTCCTGGGGGGACTGTTCGGTATGGCCTGGTCCGGTATCGGTATGACAATTGCGCTACTCACTAAGAACCAGCGCGCCACCCAGTCATCCTTCATTCTTTTCTTCCCGTTTACCTTTATCACTACCGCGCAACTGCCGCTTTCACTGCTTTCGGGATGGTACAAAACAGCGGTACAGTTAAATCCGGTCACGTACATTCTGGAAGCGTTCCGATCGCTCACCTCGAACGGCTGGCAGACCCATACGATTTGGGTCGGTTTTATGGTGGCTGCCGGAGTTGCCGTGCTGACTATCGGCTCTACCCTGCTTAGTTTCCGTAAAACCGTTAGCTAACTTCCATGTGCCGACTCCTTGCGATAGCTGGAACCGATCTTTCCGGCCAATCTGATACAGTTCGTCGTTTTGGTAATCTGGCCGCCACCGGCAAAGTCGCGCCTGGCTCCAACCCGGGACATATGGACGGATGGGGGCTGGTCGCCTATCGGGACGGCCGGCTGGTTTATCAACAAAAAGAAGCGGATCAGGCGGATCATAACCCGGTTTATACAACTGCCTCTGCGGCGGCCTTAGGAGAACGGCCGACGGTTGTGATCGGCCACCTCCGAAAGACAAACGAGAAGCCCAATCGAGAGAACTCCCATCCGTTCACGCAAGAGGGATTATCCTTTTGCCATAATGGCGCAATTTTCGAGCCGGAGCGGCTTCCACTGGATGCCGTCGCGCTCAAGCAGCGAGAGGGGACGACTGATTCGGAACGGTTCTTTCTCTACCTCCTGCAACGGTTGCGGACCGGCCTTTCTCCCGATCCCGTGACCGCGTTGCGTGACGCCTTCTACTTTATCCGGGACAATCTCGGATACAGCGCCCTCAATATCGTGCTCAGCGACGGCTCAACGACGTGGGTGTGCGGGAGGTAAATGAATTTCACCCGCCAAACCAGGAAGAATCGTTAATAAACGATTATTTTCAGATTTATTACCGGAAGACACCCGATCAATACACGGTGCTCGCCTGCTCGGAGCCGCTGGGAAAGCGGGATACCGGAGCCGTTTGGCAGGAGTTGGAGAATCATTATCTCTTGGAGCTGCGGACAACACCAGGCCAATTCGCCTTTTCCACCCGACCGATCACGTTCCGGTAAGCCGGGTGGTTCAGTGAGGAGTTGTGAACGGTTTGCAGCTCGGGGAGACACGGGGCAGTTATCAGGAACGGTTATGGAATTAGTGCTAGTATACGGCCATGTTTGACTACCCACTCGAGGTCGCTCCTCCGGTTGTCACGGAGGAAACGGAATTTTTAAGAGACCAGGCCACGCCGGACCGGCCGGAATTTATGAGTAATTTAGTGAGCTTAATACTCACTCTTGATCGGCTTCTTTTCAGTCGTCAGGTGTATCGGCTGCACGATCCGTACCAAGCCGGAGAAAAACCCTTTCCTCCTTATTCTTCCCGGCTTACTCACATTCTCATCGCCCAAAATATCGCCGGCACTCTTGCCCTGGAAACCGGTTTAAATCCCACGATTGTCCGAGCCGGAGCGCTGGCGCATGATTGCGGTCAGCTAGGTAAAGGGCATTTTCAGGAACGGTGGATACAAGAAAAGATCGGCCCGCAGTTCACCCATGAACGGTTTGGAATATACATTTTAGAGCGACTACTTGGTCTTAAGATATGTCCGGAGGTACGGATATGCGTGCTCAAGCACAGCTGGGAAGGAGCGGATAATGTTATGACGGCACCGGACATTCCGGCAGAGTGTCGATTAGTAGCGGTCGCGGAGAAAATCGCCTATGTCGCCGTAGACACGGAAGAGGCCATAACAGTATTGGAGAACCAACCGGAACTGTTGGGATACTCGGCTGAAGAAGCTATGCGATTGTTGGGCGAATTAACAGAGTTGATCGAAACGATACCACTAAAACCAGGAGAAAAGCTCCCCTGGTCGCTCATCCATGCTTTGGAGTCTCAGGTATTACAAGAAAGTTTGGCACAAAAGCGCCTCTCTTTCACCTATCCTCCCTTTCATACTCTCCGTGACTGGTTAAAACACCATATCTACGCTCGAGCGGATAATGTAGAGCAAGAAGCGCGGGAATTGGAGAGTGCCAGCATCTACCTGCGTCGAACATTCCCCCAGTACGACCCGTATTTACTCCTCTGCCTATCCGATGATCTGCAGATCCGGACTGCCGCCCGGTTACAAGTAGGAGGTTTTCCTGGTGATGACGCCACAGATTTTGAACTGGATATACTGGAGTTGATCCGCAATTATCATGTCTTACCGGGGATGAACATTAGGCAGAGCCGGCCGGATACCGGTGTTTATTAACGTGGAGATCGGTAGAAACAGCGGAGTAGGGAGAGCGTCCCACTCAAACCAATCCCAACGCTCACACTTCTCGGGTTCCTTCACCTCCGGCTCACCGCTTTCATGCTCTGCTTGCATATACAGGGTTACATAATGTTTCCCCTCGTCAAGGCCGGTAAAAATATCGTTTGTCGCGGTGATGAAACGCAGATTCTTGATATTCACGCCAGTCTCTTCCGCCGTTTCGCGTTTCGCGCCCTCTTCCCAGGTTTCGCCAAACTCCAAATGTCCGCCCGGAAACGACCACGATCCGTTACCCAGATGACTTTTTGCGCTTACCGAGCAGCACTTTTCCTTCTTTCACAATAATGACCCCTATGCCGACTTTTGGTCTTGGAGCAGGTTGCGGCTGAGACATAATGGAGGACTTTAGTGATTCCATATTATTACGCGCTTGGTAATTTGTCCAGTCAAAACGTTAATCCAGCAGAAGAGTTATCCAATTGAAGGATGAGCATGTAACAGGTTAGGACCCTCTTAAGGATCCGGTATTTTTAGGAGAGGATGGTTAGGTGGGTAAAATAGTTTCTTCCTTAAGTTTGGTTAGTTCCTCGGCTAATTT
>JAGWZN010000181.1 GCA_018968785.1 Patescibacteria group bacterium | reverse complement strand
ACAGAATACTCCGCTCTCGGCGCCGCCAGAGACCCTAATTCTGTTTTCAGTATACGTAACTCTTGGCCGTTTTCGAACACTAAAACCGCCAGTTTGCCTTCGAACCGCTTTAGGACTGCTTTTTTATAAATTATCATCAATTGCGACTACGCCCCTCCGCTACCACTAGCTCTATCTCTATTGAAGCAGAAAACCGTTGTATTTTCCAGAAGCTCCCTGATGCACGTAGCTGTTGATTAACCATGTCCCCCGGCCGGCCGGAGCGGACGTCAGGGTAAGCAGCGTTGTCTGACTGCCAAGCGACAGACCGGAGATGCTGGTTTTCTGCTCGCTTACCGTCACCACCCAGTCGGCATTCTCTTGCGTCACGGCCACAATCTGATAGCCGCTGCTTCCCACCGTCGAATCGGTTGAGAAAAGGTTAGGACCGCCCGGCGCGCCATTCGGCAGAGTCCCGGTAAAGAGAGTGGAATGCAGGTTACTATCATCCGTCGCGGTATCCGGCGTAAAGTATGTCGCTAGGCGGCTTCGATCTTTGTCTTGATAGGCGGTAAAAAAATTAGCGATAAACGCTTGGGCACTATCCGGCAGGATAGCCGGCGTGGGGGTCGGTGTCACCGTTACCGGCACTACCGCTTCCGTTCGAACAGTCGGGGTCGGTTGGCCGGTCATAGAGGTAGCGGAGATACCGCTCACCGAATTCTCGGATCGGCTTCGGTTGAGATAAGCCACGGTCGATACGACCGCCAGCACCACAATAATTCCAAGTGTAATAGGTATCGCTACCGGGCGCATCCCTCCTCCTTGCTTACTTACTTAACTTCTCCGCCGCCAACTTATTGGCTCGCAATAACGAATCAAAGGTGCCGGCATCAGTCCATTCGCCTTCCAGGACCTGATATGTCATCTTGCCTTGGCGGATATACACATTATTAACGTCGGTAATCTCCAGCTCGCCCCGGGCGGACGGTTTCAGGTCACGGATGATATCAAAGATTTGGGTATCGTACATATACAGTCCGGTAACCGCCAGATTGCTTTTCGGCTGTTTTGGCTTTTCCTCAATGCCGACTATCTTATCGCCCGCAATCTCCGCCACTCCAAAGCGCACCGCGTCGGGCACTTCTTTCAAAAAGATCTTCGCTCCTGACTGCTGGTTCGCGAACTCCGCCGCCGCTTTCGCCACATTTTCCGTGTCTTCAAAGATGTTATCGCCTAAGATGGCCACGATTTTTTCTCCATCCACAAAATCCTCGGCTAACGCCAGCGCCTGAGCGATACCACCAGCCTCCTCCTGTACAGCATAGGACAGCCGGGCATTAAACTCTTTACCGGAACCAAGCAGGTTCAGGAAGTGGCCGGCATGGCCGAGGCCGGAGACAATCATAATGTCCCGAATGCCCATGGCCTGGAGCGTTTGCAACGGATAGTACACCATTGGACGGTCATAGATCGGCAATAGATGCTTATTCGTGACCCGGGTAATTGGCAACAGACGGGTTCCGTTTCCCCCCGCTAAAATAATACCTTTCATGACGACTCCTTAACAAAGTTACTGGCAAGTTCATTAATACTTTCATCTACC
>JAGWZN010000029.1 GCA_018968785.1 Patescibacteria group bacterium | reverse complement strand
AATGTGGTCAAGAACTTCTGGACCAATGAGTTTGCCAGCTGGAGTGAGAAATTCGACTCGGAAGCGATTATGCCTATTTTGAACAAGATCGGACAGTTTCTCTCCACCACTATCATCCGTAATATTGTCAGCCAGGAAGATAATAAAGTGGTGATGAGCGAGATTATGGATAGCCGCAAGATTCTACTGGTCAAGCTACCAAAAGGTATCTTGGGTGAGGAGAACACCTCCCTGCTTGGTTCGATGATTATTACCAAGATTTACCAAAGCGCGCTAGCCCGGGCCAACTCTCCCGAATCGGAGCGGATTCCGTTCTTTATGTATGTGGATGAGTTTCAGAACTTCGCTACCGATTCTTTCGCCAATATTCTGTCCGAGTCCCGAAAATACAAATTAAGCCTGACGGTAGCGCACCAGTATATCTCCCAGCTTCCCACCCAGATTAAAAACACTATTTTCGGTAATGTCGGCTCTCTGCTTTCCTTCCGGATCGGTCCTGAAGATGCCGCCATGCTGGAAAGAGAGTTCGAACCGCGTTTTAAGGCCAACGATATTATTAACCTGGCGGTTCAGGATATTTATCTGAAAATGTCTATCGATGACGAGGTGAAAGAAGCTTTTTCCGCCCGGGTCTTAAATGTGCCGGCCAGCCAGCAAACCTTTAAGGAACAGATTAGAGAGTATACCCGATCGCATTATTGCAAACCGCAGGAAGTGGCGGAACAAGAGATCCGACAGGAGAAATCCAAGGAGTTGGAGCTGCTGGAGGCCTTACAAAAGCAGGAGTTCTCCGCTCCGATGCTCTAGAGCTCATTCTAAAATCGTCAGTTTAGCACCGCTTTAATCCGCCGCACTCCGCTGCTGACCGCTTCTTCTTTTGTAATAGAGAAAATACCCAGCTCGGACGTGTTTTTGACGTGCGGACCGGTGCAGATCTCTTTACTGTAATCGCCAATCGAATACACGGAAACCGTGTCTCCGTATTTATGCCCGAACAGACCGATAGCGCCCGCCGCTTTGGCCGCCTCCGGCGCCATATGCTCCGAACGCACCGCCAGTCCGGCCGCGATCTGCTCATTTACCCGATCTTCCACCGCTTTGATCTGCTCCACCGTTAACTTCTCCGGATAGGAAAAGTCAAACCGCAGCCGCTCCGGGGTAATATTACTGCCCCGCTGCTCCACCCCTTGACCAAGAAACTCCCGCAGCGCCTGGTGGAGCAAATGAGTCGCCGTATGATAGCGCACCGTCATCTCGCTGTGATCAGCCAGTCCGCTGGCAAACTGTCCGGCAGAGGCGGTACGCGATAGATTCTTATGCCGCTCAAACTCTTTTTCAAACTCACCTTCATCCAGAGTAATCCCGCGGCTTTGCGCGTACTCTTTCGTCAGCTCCCAGGGAAAACCGTAACTTTGATACAGATTAAAGGCGTCCTGGCCGGTAATGCGCGAGAGTTTGGCAATCTCCCTTTTACCCTGAGCCAGGGTACGCTGAAACTTTTGTGATTCATCCGTTATAACCTGAATAATCTCCTCCCGCTTGCCGGCCAGTTCCGGATACGGCTCCCGATAAATACCCAGCACCGCTCCCACTACCGCCGACAGCCAGTCACTGTTTTCCATTTGACTATGCAGAATAGCCCGCCTAAGCAGCCGGCGCAGCACGTATCCGCGGTCCTTATTGGACGGCCGCACGCCGTCGCCAATCAGCATGACCGAAGAGCGAAGATGGTCGGCGATCACCCGCATAGCCGCCTGATCAGTCCGCGCTGTTTCCGGAACCGCCGCGGATACCGCTTGCGTGATCGGAGCAAACAGATCGGTTTCAAAGATGGTCGGCACGTTCTGCATAACCAGACAAACCCGTTCCAACCCCATGCCGGTATCGACATTTTGCTGGGAGAGCGGTGTAAAGCGGCCAAACTCGTCTTTGCGGTACTGCATGAAAACATCGTTCCAGATCTCAAGCAGACGGCCGGAGTCAAAGTCCGGCATACCATTGGGAAGCGCCAGCTGGCCGGTGCCGGTATCATAAAACATCTCGGTATCCGGACCGCAGGGACCGGTCTGTCCGGCCGGACCCCACCAGTTGGAGTCTTTAGCCATTGTGAAGATACGACCACCCTGACTAAGCGGCGTATCCAACTCAGCCGTAATCCCAACCGAAGCAAACCGCTCCTTCCAGAACGTAATCGACTCGTCATCACAAGGCGCGTCGGCATCGCCGGCAAAGACGGTTACGTACAGCCGGTTCGGATCAAGGCCGAGCCCTTCTTGAGGATCGGTCAGAAACTGCCAAGACCAGGAGATCGTCTCTTTTTTAAAGTAATCGCCAAGCGACCAGTTGCCCAACATCTCGAAAAAAGTGTCGTGCCGGTTATCGCCCACCTCTTCGATGTCCTGAGTCCGCACGCACTTTTGCGTGTTCGCCAGCCGCTTGCCGGCCGGATGCGGCTCGCCCAGCAGGTACGGCACCAGCGGATGCATCCCCGCCGTGGTAAAAAGCACGGTCGGATCATTTTCCGGCACCAGCGGCGCCGACGGCAGAATGGCATGCCCCCGTTTGGCAAAAAAGTCCAGATACCGGCGGCGAATCTCAGTGCTAAGCATAATTGAGCATCATAAAAAGTAATTCCTTATTTTCTTTTACCTGATTTCCACCGTTTTAGGAAGGGTCTAAAGATTGGGAAACTCAATGGTGGTAATGGTGCCGCGCTGCGGTTTGGAAGTAAAGGTAATACTGCCGTGGTGCAACCGGATAATCGCCTGGGCAATATGCAATCCGAGCCCTAACCCCTGATAATCGTAATTGTACAGCCCGGTTCCGCGGAAAAACTTTTCGGAAATATGGCTGACAATCTCATCCGGCATCCCGATTCCCTGATCTTCCACGGTGATAATAAAGATGTTCGACTCCAACTGCAGCCGCACCTGCACTACTCCGTCCTCCAAACTGAACTTGATGGCGTTATCCAGCACGGCGATAATCGCCTGGCGCAACCGGCGGGCATCGAACCGCGCCTCGGTCTGCATAAAGTTCTCGGCACCGTAATCAAACTTAATTTTCACCTTCTTTTCCCGGGCAAACGGCACCACCGCGGCAATCGCGGCCGAGATAGTATCAACCAGACTGGCCACGCTGATATTCAAGACCAAATCTCCTTGATCCACCTCGCCGACAATCGCCAACTGTTCAGCCATAATCCACAGCCGCTGCTGGCCCCGTTCAATGGCGTCGTACAGCTGCTGACGCTCCGCCAGAGTGGCCGAAGTCTGTTTCTCTTGCAGGGTGGCAATTGCCGCCTGAATAATACTGACCGGGTTGAGAATATAGTGCGAAGTCAGGGCAATAAACTGATCCTTGCGATCCCGCAGCTCAGTCGCGCTCCGCTCTTCCAGCCGCTTCCGAATAACCGTGCGCAGCACCAGGGCGCTGAGGCCAAGGCTAACCAGGGCGCCTATCGCCCCTCCGTATAGATAGGCATTCAGTAATTCCATACGCTCAGTATACCAAAATGTGGTACGATGATAGAAATGAGATTTCTACGTAAAAAACCGAAAAAACCGGTCGCGCTCTCCCTCGATATCGGCACCGAATTCGTGAAGGTGCTCATCTTTGAGGTCGATGGCGACCAAGGCAAAGTGCTTGGATACACCCGCCAGCGCCAGCGTCTCTCCGACATGCAGGGCGGCGCCGTGACCGATATTGCCGGCGTGGTTTCAACTTGCGCAAAGGCGATCCAGACCACCTTTGACCAAGCCAACCGCCAGGCGTCCCAGGTAGTGGTCGGCATTGCCGGCGAGCTGGTGAAGGGCAGTACTACTACCACGCTGACCAGCCGCAAGAAACCGAATACGCCCATCTCCGAGCATGAGCTGCGTGAGATTATTAACGCCGCTCAAAAAGAGACGCTGCAGAAGTCGCGACATGATCTGGCGTGGGAAAGCGGTTACGCCGATATCGACGTCCAACTGGTAAATTCCGCCGTGGTATCGGTAAAAATCGATGGGTACCGGGTGACGAATCCGCTTGGTTTTCAAGGGCGCCAGGTTGAGGTAGGGATTTATACCTCCTACGCGCCTACCGTTCACCTGGGCGCCGTACAAACGATTGTGGAGGGGCTTGATCTGGATTTGCTTTCAATCGCGACCGAGCCGTACGCCGTGGCCCGCTGCTTCGGGCGGGAGGAGTCATCAGATATATCCAGCATTTTTATTGATATCGGCGGCGGCACCACCGATATTGCCGTGGTCCGCTCCGGCGGTCTGGAAGGCACCAAGATGTTCGCTCTGGGCGGCCGGGTCTTTACCAAGCGGATTGCCGCCATGCAAAAAATCCCTTTCCATGAGGCGGAGAAGATTAAATTGGCCTACTCCCAACACAAACTGGAGGAAAAAGATATGACGCGAGTTCAGGAGTTTATTGCCAATGACGTCTCAGTTTGGCTATCCGGCGTCGAGTTGGCATTGGAAGAGTTTTCCGTCTCCGAACGGTTTGTCGATAATAAGCTCCTGCCGTCCAAAATCTATATTTGCGGCGGCGGCAGTCTACTTCCCGACTTGAAACGCGCGTTGGAAGAGAAGCGGTGGACCGAAAGTCTGCCCTTTGCAAAAGAGCCGGAAGTGCAGTACATTAAACCTGGACAGGTTACGAATATTGTCGATACCACCAGTACCCTGGACAGTACGCAGGACGTTACTCCGATGGCGTTGGCTAATATCGCCCTGGATCTGGCCGATACCGAAACACCGGTTTCTGGAACCGTGAGCCGGATTTTGAAGGGCTTGCGAAGCTAGCGGAATCGCTCTTATATGACTCCCATATACATTGAAGTCAGCGACGAGATAACGACCGTGATCGAGCGGATGAAGAATAGCACCGCCGCATCGCTGGCTTTGGTGATCCCCAAAGGCGCTATCCTGCTGCAGAGCATCGTCAATTTGAAGCTGGCAAAAAAAGCGGCGGCAGATGCCGGCAAAGAGCTCATCCTGGTTACAACCGATAAGATCGGACGCAACTTGGCCTCCCAGGTCGGACTACCGGTAATCTCCCGATTAGATGAATCGGTGGAAACAGCCGCGCCGGAAGAGCCGGAAAATGACAACGAGCCGCATATCATCGATGGCGTGAAAATCCACCGGTACTACGAAGAAGCCGAACAGGAAAAGGCGGCGGATGAGGAGTCAGGCGCCGAACCGCAACCGGAGCCTATTATCCCCCGGGAAATCTTCCAGGAAGACGCGGAGGGCGGAGAAGCGACGGAACCGCAGTCGATGCCGATACTGCCTGAAGAGAATAAGGCCGAAAGCCAGGAAGAGCTGATCACTGATACGGAAGCGGAAACGGCTGACGCGCCAATTATCATTCCGGAAACGCCGGTCGAACCGGCAGCGGATGCGACCGATGCAACCGAAAACGAGACGGCCATCACCCCGCTTCCGGTAGTAGAGATGGTACCGCCGAAATCGGTGCGAGAAGCGGAAGAGAAAGCCGGCAACCACATTAGCCGCAGCGCTATTCCGGCTGACCCGGCCGAAACCGAACCGTCGCCAGTTGAAAAAGCCCGGAAAAAACGGTGGATTTTATCGCTGGTATATCTGATAGTGATCTGTCTTATTGCCAGCGCGGCCGTCAGCGCGTTCTATCTGCCAAAAACCACGGTAACCATCGGGGTCAAACCGGACAGTTGGAAGAGCGATCTGACTCTGCAAGCCAAATCCGCCCCGGCGAATAGCCAGACAGTACCGACTGAGCTGCTTACCGCTTCGGTACAAGCCAGCGCGCCAATCAAGGCAACCGGAACCAAAGATATCGGCAACCAAGCTCACGGTACCGCCCAGGTTTCCAATATTTACACCAGCACGCCAACCTTGCCGGCCGGCAGTTTGATTGTGGCCAACGGCATTTACTTTACCACCGATGCCGCCGTTACCGTGCCCGGCTCTACCGTCCAGCCAAGCAATAACGGACCGTCTATTGTACCGGGAACCGCTACCGTGGCTATTACCGCCCAACAAGCCGGCACGAACGGCAACCTGAGTAACGCGCCGGCCAGCGTGCCGCAGACTAATTTATCCGCCACCGTGGTTTCCACTACCGGCGGCAGCAGCAAGCAGGTCGCGGTTATTACCCAGACCGATATCGCCAATGCCAAGCTGGCCATTATCAAGCAGCTTAAGGATAGCGGCAGCGCTAACCTCAGCGCTCAGTTGAAGAACCGCTCGGTTCTTATGAATACCACCAGCGATCAGTTCTTGCTCGACTCCTTCACTACTGATCTGCCGGCCGATAGCCAGGCCGATTCCACCACCGCCCATGGCAAAGGCACCTTGAAGCGACTGGTGGTTGATCAGGCTAAGGCCGATACGGTCATTAACGCCCAAGTCGCTTCGCAGCATGGCTCCGACAAAGACCATATTTACGTGACCGATAAGATCAGTATCGGCCAGTTTAATGCCAACACCGCCGATCAATCCGCTAACTTCACCGCTACCGCCAGCGGCCGGGTCAGTCAGACGATTCCGGTTGACTCGATCCGCTCTCAACTGCCAGGCAAATCCGAAGCGGAAGGGGTAAACCTAATCCAACTGATTGTGAAAAACGCCACGGTTACGGTAGCTCGAACACCGTCCTGGTGGCCATTAAAGAACTTCCCCTATTTCCCTAAATACCTGAAGGTCCAAGTCCAGTATGAATAGCCCGCTGCTGGGGCTTGATCTTGGCTTCCGGCGCACCGGAGTGGCGATATCGGAAAACGGCCTGCTCGCCCGGCCGCTGACCGTTATTCGGGCTCGCCCTCCCCATATGCAAGTGGTGGTAGAGGCGGTTATTCAGTTGGTAAACGAGCATAAAATTGCTACTCTGGTGATTGGCCTGCCGTATACAGAGGATGATCGGCTGACCAGCCAGGCGCTCAAGGTGGAGCGGATTATCTCTCAGATTGATTCCGCTTTGGCCGCGCAGGGAATGAAACCGGAAATCAAACGGATTAACGAGTTCCATACTTCCCTGGACGCGGCGGCGATTTATCCGGAGGCACCGCTGGACGCGGCGGCAGCGGCACTGATTCTACAGGATTATATCGATCAACATGCGTAAAATTTTTATTCCTTTACTTGTGGTCCTGGTAATCGGATCGATCGGACTGGTCTTTGCCGCCCGCAAACTGCTGCTGCTGCGGCAGGAGCGGGATTATTTGGCCGCCCATTCGTTTCGGCAGGATATTCAGATTACGATCATCGAGGGAAAGCGGCGGGAAGAGATCGCGGTACAGTTGCAAAAGGCGGGAATCTGCTCAGCCAGCGATTTTTTGGCGTACAGCACCGGGTATGAGGGGTATCTTTTTCCGGATACGTACCGGTTCTTCCCCAACACCTCAGCCGCGGACGTGGTTAAGGAGATGTACGCGAACTATCAGAAAAAAATCGGGTCAACCCTCCATCCCAGCCGCGATCAGGTTATTTTGGCATCGATTATTGAGCGGGAAGCGGAAAATGACACCGACCGGCCGCTGATTGCCGGCGTCTTTACCAACCGGCTGGCCATCGGGCAGAAGTTGGAGTCGGATGCCACCGTCCAGTACGCCAAGGACAGTCAAGAGATTGCCGGACTCAGTCCGGACAAGCTGAGTACGTTTGTGTTCTGGCAGAATATTGTCCCCGATGATATTAAGCTAAACTCGCCGTTTAATACCTATGGCGCGGCCGCCCTGCCGCCCGCGCCCATTGCCAATCCGGGTAGAGCCAGTATTTTAGCCGCGATGAACCCGGCTCATCATAACGATTATTATTTTCTGTATAAAAACGGCCAGCTGCTCCTCTCAAAGACGCTGGCCGAGCATGAGAGCAAGCTGTAATTTAGAGAGTCAGAATACATATATTTTGCTAAATTTATGTACTGGAGATGCATAAATTTGACAAATAATTTGCACTGAAGTATAATATCCCCATGTTTATTGAACGATATTACCAAGATTTAGAAAACTACTTCCAGTCCGGTAAGGCTGTTATTATTTTTGGGCCCCGCCAAGTGGGTAAAACTACCTTACTCAACCAATTTCTTAAGCGAACCAACCTAAAATATCGTCTCGATCGCGGTGAAAACATACGTCTTCAAAATATTTTAAGTTC
>JAGWZN010000028.1 GCA_018968785.1 Patescibacteria group bacterium | reverse complement strand
GCTAAAAATACGGGTATCGGTCATGGTGATGTACATAGTCCCATTGTACCGGTATCCTTTTATGTTGTCCTAATCTGTTACGTGCTCATTCTTGTTGGAATTTGGCGATTTTCATGCTCATGCTGCGTTGGATAACTCTTCCGCTCTGTTTTTTAATAAAAATGCGGTATCATAGCCGTATGCAACGCGACCGGCTGACTATCACCCTCGACCACGATCTTCTCTCCGGCATCGACCAGCTGGTCGATAAAGAGACGGTGCGCAACCGTTCCCAGGCGATCGAACATCTCTTGCGAGAAGGACTTGGCCTCCACCAGCTCCGGCAAGCCTTTCTTTTCTTGGAAGACGGATTTTGGCCTAACAGTTTAGAAACCGCTCTTTCCCGATCGGCCGGAGTCGGCGTGCAAAAACTGTACTTGGTGCTGCCGGGCGGAGCGGCCGGTAATGAGGAAGTGATGAGCGTCATCCGCCAATTTTGTCAGACAACCGGTTCCGTTTTTGAGGTGGAAACCGTGCCGGCCGAGTTCGGTAGCGGCGGCGCTCTCCTTTTTAAAAAAGAAGTTCTGGATCAGCCATTTCTCCTTTTCTGGCCCGGATCCGACCTGAAGCTGCCGGACAGCCTGCTCAAAGCGTATCTGTTTCATCGACGTCAAGCGAGCGGAGCGACTCTGCTGCTCAAAAACGTTGAATCGGCCTACCGGTTTAGCGGCTGCGCGATTGGCGGACCGGAGCTCATTCCCTATATTCCGGCCGGCGTCTCATCTCTGCCCGAGACCGTCTTTCCCCAACTCTTAAAAGACGCTAGAATTAAGGCGTATCTCTTTTAATATCGATGGAACACTCATATATTCTGATTATGGCGGGGGGTGCCGGGACGCGTCTCTGGCCAATCAGCCGACAGAAGCGGCCAAAGCAGTTTCAAGCGTTTGTCAACGAAGAGACGCTTCTACAGCACATGGTAGAGCTATGTAAGCCGGTTGTACCGTTGAACCGGATTTATATTATGGCCACGCCGGAGTTCCGGTCGGTCATTTTGGAACAGCTGCCGGAGCTGCCGGACGGGAATATCCTGTATGAACCGGCTCGGCGGGATAACGGACCAGCAATTACCTTGGGCATGGCGCAGATTCACCAGAAGGATCCGGAGGCTATCGTGGCGATTCTCTGGTCGGATCACGTTATTAACGAGCCAAAAACTTTTGCCGATACGGTTCGCGCCGCCTTTACCGCTTCCGCGCACCATCCGAAATCGCTTATTACCATTGGTGTGAATCCGGCCCATCCCGATACCGGGCTGGGATACATCCAGATGGGCGAAGAGGTACAGAAGTACGATGGCGTACCGGTGTTTAAAGTGCATAAGTTTATTGAAAAACCGGATCTGGAAACCGCCACTAAATTTGTCAGCTCCTGGCAGTATCTCTGGAATGTCGGCTATAAAATAATGAGCACAAAAGAGTATCTGGCGATTTTTAAAGCGGTGCAACCGGATCTGAAGAAAACCGTGGAAGAGTTAGAAGTCGCCTGTCATAAAAACGACACGGAAACTATTGCTAAGCTGTATGAAAACTTCCCCAAACTGTCTATCGAATATCTGTTTACGCCGTTTGTGAAAGATCTGTTGGTAGTGCCCGGCGATCTGGGATGGAGCGATATCGGCAGTTGGAATATTCTCCATGATATTCTCAAAAAACGGGATGGCGAACACGTCATTACCCGGGGCGAGGTAATCAGTATCGACAGCAATAACAGCCTGATCTACGCCAAAGACCGGCCGATTGCCGTTGTCGGGGTAAACAACCTTATCGTGGTGGACGAGGGCGATACCCTGTTAGTCATGTCCCGCGACGCGGCGCAAAGCATTAAAACCGTAATTAAAGCATTAGAAGATAATCACCAGGAGCTCTTATGAGTATCTATGATCCTTCCATTTTCCGGGCGTACGATATGCGCGGCGTTTATCCGACCCAGATGAATGAAAAGGTTGCTTATGCCGCCGGCCAAGGATTTGTCAGCGTGACCGGCGCCAAAAAAGTGGTGGTCGGGCGGGACGTCCGTTCGTCCGGCGAAAGCATGGTTGAATCAATGATCCGCGGCATTACCGAAGCCGGCGCCGATGTGATTGAGGTAGGCGTTATCTCCACGGAAATGCTATACTTCGCGGCCGGCCGGTTGGAGTGCGACGGCGGGCTCAGCATCACCGCTTCCCATAATCCGCCACAGTGGAACGGTATCAAGTGCATCGGCAAGGGCGCCATCCCACTCACTAAAGAAGGTGATCTCGGCAAGATTTACGAATTCATCCAGTCCAACCGGAAGATAGAGCAGTTTGAGAAAGGCCATGTCGAGCATATTGATCTGTTACCGATGTACGCGCAGTATCTGCAGAAATTCGTACCGGAAAATGTGCTACAGCTGAAACTGGTTGCCAATACCAATTTCGGCGCCAACGGTAAAGTAGTGGATGCCGCCACCGCCTCTTTACCGCTGGAGATAATCCGCTTGAACTGGCAAGAGGACGGCACCTTTCCCAAAGGAACGCCGGATCCGTTACTGCCCAAGAACCGGACCGAAATTTCCCAGCGGATCGCGGCGGAACAGGCCAGCTTCGGCGCCGCTTGGGATGCCGATGCCGACCGTTGTTTCTTTTACGATGAAAAGGGCCGGTTTTTCCACGGGTATTACATTACCGCCCTACTGATTAAAGCCTTTTTGGAGAAAGAGCCGGGTACGCCGGTCATCAGTGAGCGCCGGCTAGTATGGGCTAATCAGGACGCGGCCAAAGCCGGCGGTAGTGAGCTGATTTTCAGCCGAACCGGCCACGGATATATTAAGAAGGCCATGCGTGACCACCAGGCAATCTTTGCCGGCGAGATGAGCGGCCATTACTACTACCGCGACTTCTTCTTCTGTGATAACGGCCTTATTACTTTCCTGACCGTCCTGAATGTCTTCAGTCGGGAGATCAGTGCCGGCCGGAAGGTGTCCGACCTGCTGAATTACTATCTGCAGAAGTATCCGACCATGCAGAACGAAGCGAATTTCATCTCCACCGAAGCCGACCGTATCCTCGAGGAAGCGTCTACCCGCTACGCCGATGCTACCCAAGATAAAGCGGACGGACTGTCGGCAGCGTATCCGGATTGGCGGTTTAACCTGCGCAAATCGGATAACGAACCGTTGCTCCGGCTCAATATTGAAGCGCGCACTCCGGATGAGCTGGACAAGCGGGTCGCTGAATTAAAAGAATTCATGACGGAACAAGGGGCTACACTCCGTAACGATAAAGAGTAGTCACTTTCTATATGGACAACGCGAAAACGTTTCTCGGTTTTGATGTCGGCGCCACTAAAACGGCGTGGGGCGTATTTACAGAGGAAGGACGTCTGTTGAAAGATGGGCGGTTTCCGACACCGCGCCAGTATGAGGAGTTTATCGAGACCGCTGCCGGAGTCGCCGGCCGCTATCCGGATGTAGCTGCTATCGGGCTCGGTATTCCCGGAACCACTCTACCGGATCGCCAGTCGGTGCTTATTTGCACCAATACGCCGCAATTAAATGAGAAGCCGCTGGCGGTTGACCTGACCGAAAAAACCGGACTGCCGACTATTATTGATAATGACGCCCGCTGCGCCTTGATTGGTGAGGTTTGGAAAGGCGGAGCCGACCAGTATGAGAACGTTGTACTGATAACGGTCGGCAGCGGAATTGGCGGTGCCGTCATGCAAGGGGGGGTCATCCAGCCGCATCCGCAGGATATCAGCCAGGAGATCAGCCGGATCATTGCCGATCCGACCGATGTTTCTCCGGCTCGCACCGGCGCCGGCAGCGTGGAAGGGCTGATTGGCGGGTTTAATCTGGAGCAACGCTTAAGTATCTCTCTCGGCGAGCTTTCCCAGTCCGCGAAACAAGGCGATCCGGCCGCGCTTCAAACCTGGAAGCAAATATCATACTATTTCATACAAAGTATTCAGGCAATTTACAATCAGTTTCACTGCCGCATTATCTTGGTCGGCGGAGCCGGTCGGCAGGATCTGGAGCTGTATCTTCAGGATCCGGCTCCCTGTGAGGTTATTCCGACGTCACTAGGTGAGCAGTCGGCCCTATTTGGGGCGGCCCGTCTGGCGATGGACCATTTTGAGGATATTGAGAATCCGGAGTGGGAGTAAGTTGGTTCGGTTGGCTACTCGTTAAACCGTTTATAATCCTTGTACGCAGCTCGTCATAACGATCTTTCAATCCCTTGTACGTCTCCGGTAATTTAAGAGCTATACCGCTAGCAACTTTTAAGATTTCCATCATCTCCTTCAATTCTTGAGGAGACAGTGCTAATAGTCCGGGCTGCTGTATAGCTTTAATCTTTTTCATTAGTTCCTCCAGTTGGGTCGCTGCGAATTGGGCACTTCTTTCTCGTTCCAGGGTAAGATCCGTCCGTTTCGGCGCACCATTCCCCGGCTCTCCCGTGTTTTCTTCTAATACCCTTTTTTCGTCAGGCACAGCTGACATCACTGACATCATCTTTAATCCCATGAGTTTGCGATTAACTACTACTCCCTCAGAATACTCGATTATATCGAGCTTGTCAGGCATCCCAGAATCGGCCCGCCGTTGCCCGCCAACCCGTTCCGTTGATCAGACCAGTGCTGGCGGCGTAAACAGTCTTTACAACCTGAACGGCAAATCGCCGTCCAGATACCACTTATCCTGATATTTCACAATTTTGATAACGGCTCCGCTATCCGTCCGGCAGACGCCATAGTCGCTTGTTCTCTCCAAAAGCTGCTGACATCCGCGGAAGGCGTAATAGTTCTCAAAACTGCTATGCGCTCTCTTCAGCGCGATTGATTTCCCAATAACCAACCAAGCAATCAGGATAATTGCCACAATCAGCGCCAGGAGCACAAATTTTTTCTGATGGAACAGCCGGTAAAAATTGATAGTATAACCCCAGCCGAATACTTTCGGCGCGAAAACACGCCGGCCGTTTTTTTTCCAGCCCGTCTTCTGGTATTTGCTCAGGGACGGCTTACGCCAATCGTAGGGAATACCTAAAAAGGTGCCGACCCTGCCCTTGTTACGCTTATCTTTTGTACTCATGTCTTCAGTATAGCACTTTTTCGACGCCCTATTTTGGGACAAAAGGTTATGGAAGCGGTACGGGTGCGATTCCCCGTCTTACAGCGTGGTTCGATTATTTCTCCAGAAGCCATTCGTACAATGGCACAACCTCAATTGCCAAATCATCCCTTACAATGCGCTCTTTATTGTGTTCTGTAATAATAACTAATTTACTACTATTTTTCTGTTCTTGGGCAACCGATACTATGGCTCGCAGCTCGCGCTCCCTGGTCTCTTCATGGTCGAAGTCCTGAGCCACTTGTATCAGTAGGCTATCTTTCGGCAGGAAGAAGTCTACCTCCAAATCCGAGGTTGTCTTGTAATAATGGATGGCTTGGCCCTTTTTTCTTAGTTGTAGGAATACGGCGTTCTCCATCAGCCTGCCTGTGTTCTGGGAAAATGAGAACCCGACCGACCGGGCCAGTCCGGTGTCAATACAGTATAGTTTTTTAGCAGCAATCTGTTGCTCTTTAACTGAGTAAGCATACTTGCTGACCACGAAAAATAGCCAGCTGTTTTCCAGGTAATCTATATACGTTTTTACCGTACTGACGCTACCCAATTTCAGAAGATCTTTGAGTTTATTGAACGAGACGGTAGAGGATAGATTGCTAACCAGATAGAAGGCGAGTTCTTTAAGGCTTCTGACGTTTTCCAATTTATAACGAGCAGCAATATCTCGATAGAGCACGTCATCATATAAAGATCGGTGCATTTCCAATTCAGGGTATTTAAGCGCATCAGGAATACCTCCCATATTTAAGTATTCATTTACGAGTCTTATTAACGTGCCCCTCTGAACAGCAGTCAACACCTGGGTATTGGGAATAACTATCTCGCGAAATTTAAGAAATTCTCGGAAAGAAAATGGGAAGAGCTCAATACGAATTGAGCGCCCGGTTAGACGAGTACCAAGCTCCTGACTGAGCAAGGACGCATTTGATCCCGTCACGATAAACTTGAATCCCTGGTCGTGAAGCCTTCTTACAAATCGCTCCCATTCAGGAATGTTCTGGATCTCATCAAAGAGAAAGGTCTTTTTTTCTCCGAACAGGCTAATCAATGTCTCGTGGAGCAGGTCAAAGTCTTGCGCTCTGAAGTTGAGCAATCTTTCGTCTTCGAAATTCACAAAATAGTAAGCCTCGTTAAGGTAACGGTGGGCAATCTGGGCCAGTAGCGTCGACTTTCCTACTCGTCGCAAACCGGTGATTACAAGCACCGGAGGCGTTTTTAGAATACCCTCGAGACGGTCCAAGACTTCCCTCTGTATCCCAGTGTCCTTAGCGGCAAACGTCTCGTATTGCTCCTTTAGCACAGACACTAACAGTTCTCTCGTAAGGATTGTTGACTTATTATCTACCATAATAACTTCTATTATACAATGTAATAGTTTCCAGTGTCAATGGAAACTATTATAAGAAAGTTTCCAAAGTCAATGGAATAAATTTGGTAGCGCTAGCGGGACTCGTTTATACTTCTGGTTGAAAAGCCATCCCATGGCTTTTCAACTGCGAAGCGGCAAGTTTGCACAAGGTACTCGAGTCCCTTACCCTTACTCAAGAGAAAAGGGAGTAATAAATTACTCCCTTTTCTCTTGGTAGCGCTAGCGGGACTCGAACCCGCGATTTCTTGGATGAGAACCAAGCGTCCTGGACCACTAGACGATAGCGCCTCACTACCGGCATAATCGCTCTATCAACAGAACGTAGCATATCAAAAATACTCTGTCTTGTCGAGCCGGCTAGGCCGTGAGATACTGAATATATGGACGTTCAGCACCGACTTGATTTTCCCTTCCTCAAGAAGCTATTTTTGGGGATTGTTTCGCTTTCCCTTCTGCTGGCGGTCATCAGACTATCGCCCGGTCAGGTTCGCGCCGATGTGAATGGGGTCAACCACTTTGCCATTGATAACTCTTTTACCACCGGCAGCGCCAAGATCGCAGGCGTACCGTTCAGCGTCACGATTAAGGCCCTGGACAGTAACGGCAATATCGTTACCAGCTTCAACGATTCGGTGTTTATTAGCGATAATAACGGCTCGTCCTACATTTATCCCACCCAGACCACCGCTTTTGTGAATGGCGTCTGGACGGGTAATATCACCATTACCAAAGCCACCTCCAGTGATAATCTGCTAGTCAGCTATAACTATCTGGGCGTTAACTCATCCGCCTTTACCGTCCTACCGGATACCCGTTTCATTTCGCTTGCTCTCATTTCCGGCAATAACCAGTCCGGAGTAGTTAGCACCACCCTGCCCACCGCCGTACTACTGAAGGCGATTGACTTATACGGTAATCCGATTTCCGGGACCGGTGTCACTTTTCTCATCTCCGGCTACCCGCCCGGCTCCAGCGGGCAGACACTGAGCAGTACCGGCGGCAGTACCGATGTCAACGGGCTGATCAGTACCACCGTAACGCTTGGCAATAAGGTGGGCACCTACACCATTACCGGCAAGATTAATACTAATAACCAGCAGGCGACTATTTTTGCCAATGCTACCGCCGGGCCGGTTGCTTCATTAGTACTTACGCCTCTACTCACTGTTGTACCACAGGGAGCGGCCCAACAGTTTTTCGCTTCAGGAGCTGATAGTGCTGGTAATCCGGTCAACCTTAGCGGTCTCACCTGGAGTATCGCTAACGGCGGCGGCGCTATCGATCAAAACGGTATCTTTACCGCCGGAGATGTGTCGGGAAACTATGTGAACACGGTACACGTAACAGTCGGCAATGTCGGCGCAGCTGCCAGCGTCAGCGTAATTGATCCGACCGCCAGCGGGCAAGGTCAGAGCCTAACCAATCCGACCCCCACTCCTTCTCCCTCGCCTACGCCTTCTCCTTCTCCTACCCCGTCTCCCACTCCGTCTCCTACTCCGGTTCCCACCCCGACTCCCAACTACGGAACCGGCGGCAGTAACGGCAATGGGAACGGCACCGGTTCGGGAACAGGTACCGGAACCGGAAATGGCGCCGGCAGCGGCTCCGAAAGCCAAACGCAACCCGGACAGATATATCCGAAAGACCCGAGGCAAGGCGCCGGACTACTGGACCGGGTATATGTAGCGCC
>JAGWZN010000027.1 GCA_018968785.1 Patescibacteria group bacterium | reverse complement strand
GGTGGCCGGGTCGCGGTATCGAGGCGAATTTGAGGAGCGGATTCAGACGGTGTTGAATGAGATTATCAGCCATCAAGAAGAGCTGGTAATTTTTGTGGATGAGCTACACACGATTATCGGGGCCGGCGGGGCAGGCGGCGAGGGCGGGCTCGATGTTTCAAACGTGATCAAACCGGCGCTTGCCCGGGGGGAGCTGCATCTGATTGGCGCCACTACGTTAAACGAGTACCAGAAGTATATCGAAAAGGACGCGGCCCTTGAGCGACGGTTTCAGCCGATTATTGTGGCTGAGCCGACGGTCGAACAAAGCGTGGAAATCCTGCGCGGGCTGCGGGACAAGTACGAGGCGCATCATAAGGTAAAAATCAGCGATGAAGCAATTGTGGCGGCGGTTGAGTTATCTGACCGGTACGTGAGTAATCGGTTCTTACCGGATAAAGCGATCGACCTGGTGGATCAAGCTTCATCGCGGGTGCGGATCGGTCTGAGTTCTCATTCCGATGAGATGCGCAGTCTGCAGGCCCAGATAGACCACTTGATCCGGGAACGGGATTACGCCCGATCCCATAAAGAGTACGATCGGGCGAAGGTGTTGGAGAAACGGATAAATGAAGTGAGTGAACGGAAGGATCAGTCTACTCAGGAATGGCGAAAACAGAAAGGGATTACCTCGGCGGAAGTGCAAATGAAGCATATCGCCCAGGTACTATCCAAGCTGACCGGCATTCCGGTGACCGAGTTGACCGAGGCAGAGAAAAAACGGTTAATGCGGTTAGAAGAACGGCTACACCGGCGGGTTGTCGGACAGGAAGAAGCGATTACTGCCGTTTCCGACGCGGTTCGACGGGCGCGCTCCGGTCTGGCGGAGCGGAATCGGCCGGTTGCCACCTTTCTTTTTCTCGGTCCGACCGGCGTGGGGAAGACCGAACTGGCTAAAACATTGGCGGAAGCGGTGTTTGGTGATGAGTCCGCTATCGTCCGGATTGATATGAGTGAGTATATGGAGAAGCACGCGGTGGCCCGAATGATCGGCTCGCCGCCCGGTTACGTCGGTTATGAGGAAGGCGGACAGTTGACTGAAGCGATCAGGCGCCGGCCGTACAGCGTTATTCTGTTGGATGAGATTGAGAAAGCGCATCCTGAAGTGTATAACTTATTGCTGCAGGTGCTGGATGACGGACGGCTGACCGACGGACGGGGACGGCCGGTTGATTTTACCAATACCGTTATCATCGCTACCAGCAATATCGGATCCGATTACCATCAGCAGGAAAAGATCGGTTTTGTGAACAGCCGGGAACAGCGGGAGAACGAACAGCTACGGGAGCGGTTGCTGGAAGAAGTGCGTAACCATTTTCGGCCGGAGTTCTTGAACCGGATCGATGAGTTGATCGTTTTCCACCTGTTAACACCGGAGCAGGTGGAGCAGATTGTGCGGTTACAGTTGGATCGGGTTTGTCAAACAGCCGGAAGTCAGAAAATCACTATTGCCTTTGACCGGTCAGTTGTGAAGTATCTGGCTGAGGTTGGCTACTCGCCTGAATACGGTGCCCGTGAACTGAAACGAAGAATTCAAACGGAAATCGAAAACCGGTTGGCGCGGGAGATGTTGCGGGGCGATATTAAAGAAGGGGAAAAAGTAAAGGTTGGATACTCTATCAAAAGCGGTATTCGATTTCAAACCGGACAAAAAGTAAAAAAAAGAGAAAAGGTCAGTGTGTAAGCGCGGTTTCATCCTGCCCATATTCAGGGTGAGACGGATCACAGACAGGTTTCGAGGTTGGCATTTATAGTGAACGTAATATATGTAATACGAACGCCGGGGAGGCGTTCGCAAGGAGGTAAAATGGCCCGCCAGAAAATGCGCGCCCGCCGGTATGCTCCGGATAACGGTAAGCGTCCAAGAAGAGGAGATACGGATAATGATGACATGGATGAGGTGATGGACGTGGACGATATTCTCCGGGCGTTTCGAGCGAACAACCGTCGCCGGCTGCGTGATGACGCCCGGATAGAAGATGAAATGCGTACCTACTTCTGAGGAAACGATTGAGCGATGCCGCGCGGTATAGCGGTACGGAAGTCAGGCCGGGCAGGAAGAACCGGGGAGGTATCTCCGGTTCTTTAGTTGGTCCGGCAGATAGACGACATCCGGTTCTTTTTCACCGGTCGGACTGTGGTGGTAGCGGTATCCTTTCGCGTACCCCAACTGCTTCATAAGCTTGGTTGGCGCGTTCCGGATATGGAGCGGCACCGGCAGATTACCGTGTTCATGAACGTCGGCCGCCGCCGCTTGGTAGGCGGTGTAGAGCGAGTTATCTTTAGGCGATTTGGCCATATATACTGCCGCCTCCGCTAGCGCCAGATTACACTCCGGCAGACCAAGAAAATGACAGGCCTGATAAGCGGCAACGGCCACGGAAAGGGCGTTTGCATCGGCCAGACCGATATCCTCGCTGGCCAACCGGATCAGCCGCCGGGCGATATACAGCGGATCCTGCCCGGCCTCCAACATGCGAGCCAGCCAGTACAGCGCGGCATCCGGATCGGAACCGCGGATCGATTTATGCAAGGCGGAAATGGTGTTATAAAACTCTTCACCGCCGTGGTCAAACGCTAACTGCCTTTTCTGTAAGGCTGTTTCAATCTCCCCAACCTGTATCTCCGGGGTTTCGGCCAGATGGCTGGCAATCTGCAGGGTGGTGAGCGCTACCCGGGCGTCGCCATTCGCGGCAGTAATCAGGAACTGCTCCGCTGCCGGAGTAAGAGTTTGAGATAACAGGCTAACCGCTCGGCGCGCAATGACCCCCAACTGATCCTCGTTAAGCGGCTGAAACACTAAAACCCGACAACGGGAAAGTAGCGGCCCGATGACCGAAAAGGAAGGATTCTCTGTAGTCGCTCCGAGCAGCAGAATCTGACCGTTCTCCACATGGGGTAGAAGAGCGTCCTGTTGGCTTTTATTAAACCGATGAATCTCGTCAATGAATACAACCGGAGAAATGACAAACGCCGGCTCCGAGCTGGCAAAGGTGAGTTGAGAAGAGGGGTCTTCCGGTCGGGGAATAATCTTTTCGATATCCTTAATTGAAGTGTTAACCGCCGAAAATTCGTGGAACGGACGCTGCAGTTGATTGGTGATAATCCGGGCAAGCGTGGTTTTGCCGCTGCCGGGCGGACCCCAAAAGATTAGGGAGGGGAAGAAACCGGTCTGCCGCTGTTTTGCGAGCAGCTTGGTCAGTAGACCGTTTGTCCCAAGCAAATGCTCCTGTCCGACAAAATCGTCGATTCGGGTTGGACGTAACTGGTCAGCCAACGGCTTTTGGCTCATACCTTCTCTTTCCTTGTAGCTTTTTAGAGCGAGTACTATAATATACTGGCACTATAGCATGAATGCATATGTCAACCAAAACCTGGATATGGATCGGGATTTTTGTCGGTTCGACTGTTGGCGGCTATCTGCCGGTACTGTTCGGACAGGACGTCTTTTCCAACTGGTCGATTTTCGGTAGCTTCATTGGCGGGCTGTTTGGCATCTGGGCTGGCTATAAGGTGGGAAACTATTTGATTTAAGCATGCCTATGATTACCTTACGGTTCGGCCAAACCGAGGCCGGTATTGATGAACAGAAAGGAGCGGTAGTCTCCCGGTTTACGTTCCGGCAGCTTCTGGTGTTGTTTCCAGACGGACAGCTGCCAACCGGCGGCGGGATGAAACGGCGGGGCGGTATCCCCCTTTTATTTCCCTGTGCCGGCCCGCTTCCGGCCGATTCCCGGTTCCCGTTGCCCCAACATGGTTTCGCTCGCGATATGGCGTGGCAGGTCATAGAAAAGGGAGAAGCGACTGTCCGACTGCGGCTAGAGTCTGATAACCAAACCTTGGCAATGTTTCCCTTCGCGTTTGCGTTGACTTTGTCGCTCAGACTGGAAGAAGGTCTGCTGCGGTATGATCTGGAGATTGAGAATCGGTCGGACCAGCCGATGCCGACGGCGCCCGGTCTTCACCCGTACATTTATATCCCCGCACAGAACCGGGCTAACATTATCACCTCGGTAGCGGAGTTTGATCCGGCGGCCTACCGGGATTTAGAGACTCTTTCCTACGCTTTTCATTCGCCTCTGACCGTTCATATCCCCGGACATGGCGAAGCGAGCATGACTGCCTCTTCTCAGTTCAAACGGTTGATGATCTGGTCCGAACCGGAGCGCGACTATATCTGTTTTGAGCCGTGGCGCGGCGAGGTCGGCAGTATCCTTTCAGCGGATGGCGCGCTCGTGATTCCGGCGCGGAGCCGGGAGTCGCTGGCTCTCACAATCTCCTTTAAACCGGAAATATGACCGGAAAAACGCATCAGGCGATCGGCTTGACTGCCGGTACCGCCGCTTATCTTATCTATGTGACACCCGTGTACGGACCGGCATCGTTGGCCTGGGTGTTGGTGCTGTCATCACTGGCCGCCTTACTGCCGGATGTCGACCAACCCGGCTCTAAAATCTGGAAGATCCTGCCGTTTGGCAAGGTGGGCGGCGAGTTAGTGAATCCGTTCCTGCAGCATCGCAACCTCTCTCATTCTCTATTGGGATTAGCGTTGGTGGCCTGGGGCTCCCACGCCCTCTTATACCTTATCCCTTCTTATTGGGGTGTAAATATCCCGGTGGTTTGGGCGGTATTTCTCATCTCATACGCCAGCCATCTGCTGGCTGATATGGTAACCGTGGAAGGAATCCCGCTCCTTTTTCCGTATCAACGGATGTTTGGAATACCGCCGTACCCTTTGCAAGGAGTGAGAATTGAAACGGGCGGATGGTTTGAGAACTTGGTGATATTCCCGGCGGTCAACCTGCTTTTTTTGGTCTTGTTGTGGATGAAGTGGCCGGTACTGCACACCTTGTTATTCCATTAGTCGGGTGTAAGGGAAGTTACGGCGCGGGTAGCCAAAGCTGGGTATCCTTTCTGCCAGAAAGGAGATAGTACTATGGACTGGATTGTTACTATTATCGTGGGAGGAATAATCGGATGGCTAGCCGCGCTGTTGACAAAGACGCGGGAAGGTCTGCTGGCATATATCCTGATTGGGATTATCGGCTCGGCGCTTGGCCGTTGGTTTTTTGCCACCGTGCTTGGTATCGGTTCCGCGATGTCGGCGGGAACCTTTAGTTGGGCCGGCATACTGTGGGGAGTGCTGGGTGCCGTCATTCTAACCGCGATTCTCAAGTTTTTCCACCTGTTGGGCAGCACGTCGGGAGCCTCATCATAAGGAGCTCAGGGACCGTCTTTTCTTTTTCTTGATTCGTGTTAGCATACGTAGTATGAAGAAGCGCGGTTCAGTTGCGGGGATCGTTTTGTTACTGCTCGGGATATTGGTGGCAGCCGGGGTGGCGTATTTCTACCGCGGCGCTATTGTGAGCCGGTATAACGCCCTGACCGGCCGATCCGGTTCGCCGGCCGCGGTGGCGTCGCCGACTCCCAAGCCGTCCGCCGGTTTTACTTCTATTGCCAGTCTACCCGCCGGGCCGACGTCGGTTCCCTCTCCTACACCGACGCCGGTATTGGCGTCCAATCTGCCGCGAAGCGGTCCGGACATCAATCTGGCTGATCTGGGGGTTGTGGCGCTTTTTATTGCCGGTATCGGTTATTACTGGTCACTACGTCGTTGTCTGATGAAAAGTTGGCGGGAAATCAACATTGCCGACTAACACCGGCACGCTAAAAGATAGTGTACGCAAAATTCTTCCTGTAATCTCTCATACTGCCTTTCCGGCATCCGCAAGGTATGTTTAGGGTATTAGTAAAGCAGGAGGAATATGGCTCAGGCAGTTGCCGTACGTGGCGGAGGGGCGGGAAAAGTTAAACCGAGACAAGACGTCAGTAGGCAACCGCTTACTTTAACTCCGTCCGTATCGCCGGATCAGTTGAAGAAGGCGGTGGCGGTGGAAGCGGATCGGCGCGAGATTATTAAAGAGTTTGTGCGGTCGCAGTTGGAAGCGGAAAAGGATTACGGCCGGATCGATGTGCGGACCCGCACCGGTCAGGTTACTCAGAGCAAGCCAGTGCTATTTAAGAGCGGCATGGAGAAGATTTTCTCCCTTTTCAATGTGGTGAGTACTCTGGTAAAGGATAACGAGACGGTGGAGATGGTGAATAAGCCGGGTGTTATCGCGTACAAATGTATCTTGACCCGAAATGGGCAATTTATTGGCGAAGGACGGGGTGCTTGCGATATCGCGGAAAAAGGCCGGATTAATGACGCGATTAAAATTGCCGAGAAACGGGCGCGGATGGACGCCTGTCTGAATCTCGGGTTCTCCGAGTATTTTACCCAGGATTTAGATGATACGGCAGCATCGGAAGGGGAGGAAACGGCGCAAACTACGACTCCGACCGGTGGCTGGAAAAACGGTGAAGTGCGTGAGACCACCTTTACGGTAAAAGAGAAGGAGATAAAAAACGCCCAGACCGGTACAGTGTACGCCTTACTGTATACGGATATCGGCGTATTAAAAGCCTGGAAGAATACCTATGACCAGATAGAGGTCGGTCAAACCTATCGAGCCATGGTGGAGGCCAGCGAATGGAACGGGACGGTCTCGCTTTCCATCTCCAGCTTACTCAAATAGCGGTACAATTTACGGCTGGGTTTGCCATCGCCAACTGGACTGGGGCCGGGAGTAGTACGGGTTGCGGGCCGGTCGATCGAGCTGGGTAAATAAGATTTGGCAGATCAGTAAACCGGGGTGCAGCGAGAACCGCTGCTGACCCATGTTGCTGATTTCCAACACAATCTGACCGACCCAGCCGGGGTCGATTTTCGGGGCGTCATATGATGAGGAGATACCGTACCGACCGCATTTACTGCGGCTGTGAACGAAGCCGATCAGATCGGCCGGGATGCCGATAAACTCGCGGGTCACGGCCCGTACCAGAGCTTTCGGCTCCAGCACAAACTCGCTGTTTGGCTCCAGTTTAAAGATTCCTTCTGTGGCATCCGGTTGATCCAAACTGGAGGGAATGCGGAAGTCAACTGTACGGTGGACAATTGACTTTTCGCCTTTATCGTCCGTAATTGAGATTCGCGGATTGCCTGCTTCTTGAATAGTGTCGCCCAGTTGCAGGTCAAGTGAGCACGGTCCGATCCGTGAATGCAGCTCTTCTTCGTCCGGAAAGGGGCTCATGACGATGTGTCCGGCTTCCAGCTTTTTTATAATCTGGTGTTGGCTCAGGTTGTCTCCGGAGATTAACCGCTCGCGGAGAGAGGTGTCGGAAAGAAACATATGGATAAAAAGATACTTTTATTCTCCCTTCCAATATGGTAGCGAAAACTCTTCCTCTTTGCTAGCCGAATTGTTATGATGAAGCCATGACAAGGCCCGGCTTTCTTTTTATCTTAGATGGGGACAACGGTACCGGAAAAGATACCCAATCTGAGCTGCTGGTAAAACGGCTGCGTCAGGAAGGTCTCACCGTTCGGGGAGTGCACGCTCTGGAGTCAAATAACCGAGTAATCGCTTTCCGAAAACTGGCTCTTGATCCGGAGCAGCACCCCCGCTCTGACTACGCGGAAGCACTGGCTTTTTTCACAATGCACGCGGAAACAGTAGCGGAAGTGGTTCTGCCGCTGCGCGCCAACGGCACAACCGTGGTGTTAAACCGGGCGCCGGAAACCGCTTATATTTATAATGTGCTGGCCAAGGGACTGACGGAGAAGTATCCGGAGCTCAGCGCGATTTATCACAGGTTAATGACCGAGCTCAAGCCGGATCGGGTTATTATTTTGGATACCGATGTGGAAACGGCTCGTCTTCGATCGGCTCAACAGAAAGAGACCGACCATCTGCAAGATAAAGAGGATGAGGAACACCAAGCCAGGCGTCGGTTCTTTCAGCAGTTAGCCGCAGAGAACAGTTGGTCAATTGTGGACGCGTCCGGTTCGATCGCGGCGGTTTTTGACCTTATCTGGCAAGAAATTAAGCCAATCATCGTATGAAAGAAGAAAAGGCGAACCCGTACCTTCGAAAAAACGGAGATCGGTTGGAAATTACGGAGGAAGGATACCGTTTTTTGGACTCAATTCTAACTGATTCCCATGGCAATGTTTACGTCTTTACCAACGCTGTATCGCCGATTATGGTCGCGGCGGCTATGGCTCGTCTCTCCCGACGGGGGAGCGATCTGCGGGAGACGTTTCTGGATGAGTTCGCCTTAACCGGC
>JAGWZN010000026.1 GCA_018968785.1 Patescibacteria group bacterium | reverse complement strand
AATCCCTAATTCGATCGCGGTAACCGATTGCCACGGGTACTTTCGGGCCAATCGACTAGAGAGAATTGCCAAACCAGCTCCCGGCTCAACCAGATGGTACCCTCCGGTTTCTTGGCCGGCATCCAGAATGTACTGTTGGATAATCACTTCCAGCAAGGGATAAACTTGCTTTCTATCCGAGGCGGCGTAGACAATCCGGCCGGGCCGGTTCATTCGTCCGCTCTCCCAGATATAGGCGGAAGCGATCAGGACAAACAACAGCAGCGCGATACCGTACGCCGCGGTAATCACTTTTCGAAAATAATTCGGTTGCCGTCACTTATCCGGGCTTTCACCGTATCGCCATCCTCAACTTTGCCCTCGATAATCTCCAGCGCCAGCTCATCCAGCAACCTGTTCTGGATCACCCGCTTGAGCGGCCGGGCGCCGTACGCCGGATCGTACCCTTCCTTCGCTAACGCCTTCTTCACCGGTTCCGCTATCTCCAGCCGGATATCCTTCTGCGCCAAATTTTGACGCACCGCCTCCAGTTGGATCTCCAGAATCGCTTCCATCTGATCCTCCGCGATCCGGTGAAACAGCACGATATCGTCCACCCGGTTTAAGAACTCCGGCCGGAAGTAGCCGCGTACCGTTTCCATAACCTGTTGCTCCAGAGCCTTTTCGTCCTTGCCGTCCCATTCCTGAATATACTGGCTTCCCAGGTTTGAAGTCATAATAATAATCGTGTTGCGGAAATTCACCGTCCGGCCCTGACCGTCGGTCAGACGGCCGTCATCCAACACCTGCAGCAGCACGTTAAAGACGTCGGGATGCGCTTTTTCAATTTCATCAAATAGCACCACGCAGTACGGCCGGCGCCGCACCGCCTCGGTTAACTGGCCGCCTTGTTCGTAGCCGACGTAGCCGGGCGGCGAGCCGATCAGCCGGGCCACCGCGTGCTGCTCCATGTACTCGCTCATATCAATCCGCACCATTGCTTCGTCATCATTAAAAAGGAACCCGGCCAACGCCCGCGACAGCTCCGTCTTTCCGACTCCAGTCGGACCGAGAAAGATAAACGAACCGATCGGCCGGTTTTCCGGAGCGATACCGGCCCGGGAACGGCGGATGGCGCTAGCTACTGCTCGTATCGCCTCTTTCTGCCCGATCACCCGCTTCCCCAGCTCTTCTTCCAGATGGGTTAACTTTTGCGCTTCGCTTTGCAACAGCCGGGCCACCGGAATACCGGTCCATTTGGCGACTACCCGAGCGATATCCTCCTCAGTCACCTCTTCCCGTAACAGCCGCTTGTCATTATCTAATTTGCCGAGCTCGGCGCTCGCCTCTTTCATCTGCTGCTCCAGCTCCGGAATCCGGCTGTACCGGATCTCGGCAACCCGTTGAAAGTTCCCTTCCCGCTCGGCGCTTTCTTCTTCGGCGTGTAGTGCTTCAATTCTGGTCGATACGTCATGCGTTTTCTCAATCAGTTCTTTTTCGTGTCTCCATTCGGTTTCCAGACCGGACTTTTGCTCATTCAGATCCGCTATTTCTTTTTCAATCTCCGCCAGCCGGCTTTTCGCGGAGTCGTCCCGTTCTTTCTTGAGCGCCTCCCGCTCGATCTCCAACTGTCGCGCCCGCCGGTACAGTCGATCCAGCTCGACCGGCATACTGTCGATTTCCATTTTTAAGGATGATGTCGCTTCATCGATCAGATCAACCGCTTTGTCCGGCAGGAACCGGTCGGATATGTATCGAGACGATAAGCGGGCAGCCGCTACCAGAGCGGCATCGGTAATCCGCACCCCATGATACACCTCGTACTTTTCTTTCAGACCGCGCAGAATAGTAATAGTGTCTTCAATTGACGGCTCCCCTACAAAAACCGGCTGAAAACGACGTTCCAGGGCGGCATCCTTTTCAATCTGCTGGCGGTATTCGTTTAAGGTTGTCGCGCCGATCATATGCAGTTTTCCACGCGCCAGCAGCGGTTTCAACAGATTGGCGGCATCAACCGCGCCTTCGGCGGCGCCGGCACCGACAATCGTGTGTAGCTCGTCAATGAAGAGAATAATCCGCCCCTCCGACTCTTCCACCTCTTTTAATACCGCTTTTAGCCGCTCTTCGAACTCACCACGAAACTTAGCGCCGGCCAGCAGTGAACCGATCTCAATGGAAATCAGATCTTTATTGCGGATTGTATCCGGCACGTCTCCCGAAACAATCCGCTGCGCCAACCCCTCCACGATTGCCGTTTTGCCAACGCCCGGTTCGCCGATCAGTACCGGATTGTTTTTGGTCCGCCGGGAAAGCACTTGCATTACTCGCCGGATCTCCTCGTCCCGGCCGATCACCGGATCCAGTTTGCCGGATTTTGCCAGGTCGGTAAAATTCTGGCCGTACTTTTCCAACACCTTATATTTTCCTTCCGGATTTTGATCGGTAACGCGCATATTCCCTCGTACAGCGGTTAAATTACTGGAAATTGACTGGTAATCGGCGCCGCTCTCCTCCAACACCGACCGGACGCTGTTCTCGGTTTGCAGGAAAGCCAGCAAAAGATGCTCGGTGCTGATAAACGTGTCGGCCAACCGTTCCGCTTCCTTCTCAGCCTGATTCAGCACGGCTTGCAAATCCGATGCCAACCGAACCTGATCAGGACTCTGTCCTTCCACAACCGGCAGACGCGCCACCAGCTGACCAACCTGATCGGTAAGCCGCTCGAGATCAGCATGGGCGGCTTGAAGTAGCGGCACCACCGCCGTATCGGACTGAGCCAGCAGCGCGCTCAGCAAATGGCTGGATTCAACCTGAGGATTACGGTTCTTACCGGCCAGCTCGATAGCCGCCTGCAGCGCTTCCGCCGATTTCTGAGTGAGTTTTTGCGGATCCATGCCCGTATTTTATCAAGCCGGCCCTGGACCGGCAATCGTGATTATTCCTTCATGAAACCGGGGGAGGAGCGTTAAAACCGTCAATAATCACTCTCCCTTGCGGAAACTGTTCCTGTACCGCTTTTAGCTCCTTGCGTAACTGATCTTCACCTAGATTAGGATCGGTCGGATCACCCACCGCGCACAGTACAAATGGAGCGTCCGCCGAGATGAGATCTCCGAATCCGTGATGGCCGAAGGCGATATTCACTCCCAGCGCGGTTTCATCCAATGCGTCTTCCAAACCCATGTACCGGCGGCTAACGGTAAAGCCGGGAGGTAAGATGTTTCCTACCGTATGATCGAAGTCTGCCGAACTAACATAGTAAACGATTCGGGCAATATGTAGCTCAGGCGGTCTGGATAGCACTCCGATCTGACCCGTATACGGAATACCGCACAATCCCGCGATTGCTCGCGCTTTTTCTTCAGCAAACGCGTCCAGCTCTCCCGGAGTGGGCGCGTGACCGTATGTTTCCGTAAATAGCAGTTGGGCCGCTCCGCAACCGGTGTGACTGGTAACTCCTTCTGCATTGGCTTTTTGTACCATATCCCGGACTGCTTCAGAACTACGTAAGATACCCGATCCCGCCATATGCAAGCCGTCTCCCGGCACACCTTCATCAATACATTTAATAATGCACGTGCTGGACCGGAACAGTTTTGCTGCATCGGGCATTGATTGCACCACAGCCGCGATTCCCTCCCGGTATATCCGCGCAAAAATTGGCTGTTGCCTTTCCCACATCTCTCTTACCTGAATCGAAGGAACCGTTTCTATTTGTACATTGTCTGCCATCTTCACTTCATTACTGATTAATTACAAAAACGGAGCAAACTACTCCTCTATTTCTTTGCTATAATAGAGAAAAGTCACATATTAATAAAGACTCAAACATGATTGTCGTTGATATTGAAGCCAGTGGCCTGGATTTTCATTCTCACTCTCTCCTGAGCATTGGCGCGGTAGATTTTTCCCATCCGGAGAACCGGTTTTACGGCGAATGCCGGCTAATAGACGGCGCCGGCTACACCGAAGAAGCACTGGGCGTAAACGGCTTTACTCCCGAGCAAATCCACGATCCGGATAAGCAATCGGCCGGCGATCTCCTGCACGAGTTTATCCGTTGGTCCAATAGTATTCCTGATCAGACGATTGCGGGCCACAACACTTCGTTTGACCGGGACTTCCTGCAAGCGACAGCCGACCGGTTTGGTATCGATTGGAAAGTCGGCTTCCGGACACTTGACCTGCATACGCTTGCCTACGCCCACTTTCTGAGGAGCGGACTGGTTCCGCCCACGGAAAACCGCGTCTCCACTCTCAACTCGGAAACGATTATGCCGTACGTCGGTTTGCCGGTCGAACCGAAGCCGCACCATGGGTTGACGGGAGCCCAGATGGAGGCTGAGGCTTTTTCCCGTTTCATATATGGCAAAAATCTCTTGTCAGAGTACGCCAGTTACCCACTGCCGGATTATCTTGTCAATCTGCATACTCCTTGACCGATTTTTTAATCTCTGCTAGCCTGTCCTTGGATGACCTCAACTGAGGCCATTCGTTCTTTATTGTAAGAAATATGAATATTTCCCTCGCGCCAGAACAGATCTTCACGATTGCCGGCGTTCCCATTACCAATAGCATTCTAACCGGATGGGTTGTCACCGCTCTATTGCTGATTCTAGCCCTTATTTTCCGGCGCGGCCTCAAGCGGATTCCGGGGCGGCTGCAAGCGTTTCTTGATCTGATTTACACCTTCTTTTACGATATGGCCGTGCAGATTATCGGCCGGGAGGACGTAGTGCGGGAGCTGTTTCCGTACCTTATTACCCTCTTTTTCTTTATTGTTATTGGCAGCTGGGTCGGCCTGCTGCCCGGCATTACGTCGTTTGGCTTTCCCGAGATTAAAAACGGGACGACGGAAATTATTCCCCTATTTCGCGCTCCCACTACCGATTTGAACACCACGGTTGCCTTGGCCTGCGTCTCAATGGCGTACATCGAGTACCTCGGCATTAAGTATGCCGGCGCCAAATCATTCTTTAAAAAATTCTTCAACTTTTCCAATCCGATCGGTTTCGCGGTCGGTATTTTTGAACTCATTTCCGAGCTAGGCCGCATTATCAGCTTCAGTTTCCGGTTATTCGGCAACATTTTCGCCGGAGACGTACTGATTGGCGTTATGATCTTTCTAACTGTTTCCTTACTGCCGTATATCGCGCCACTACCGCTCCCCTTCTTTATTCTTGAGACGTTTGTTGATATAGTCCAAGCGTACGTATTCTGTTTCCTGACCATCATCTTCACCTCCCTGGCGATTGTCTCGCACGACCAGAAAGGGCATCAGCACGGGGGCGAAGAGTTGTTGCTGTCAGAGAAAGCGGCGCAGGCCGAAACCCGTCTGGAACTGGGAAACAAGCCTCTTATATAGCTTTTACCACTAACAAACCTAATTGGGAGTCATCATGGATATCGAATCCGCCAAACTGTTCGCCATGGCTATCGCCATTGCTGTCGGAGTAATGGGACCGGCTATCGGCATCGGCCTAATAGCGGCAAAAGGACTGGAGTCAATCGGCCGCAATCCGGAAACGGAGAACTCAATCCGTAGCAATATGATTCTGGGCATTGTCTTTGCCGAGTCATTGGCTATCTTTTCCCTGGTTGTTGCCTTGATTATCCGCTTCGTATCCTAATCGCCGACCGTTCATGGAAGCACTCGGACTTAACCTGCGCGATTTCATCTACCAGCTCCTTAACTTTATTCTGCTCTTTGCCGGTCTATACTATCTTTTGCACAAACCGATCATTAATCTGATCGACAGCCGTCGGAAAGAGGTAAAAGATAGCTTGGAAATGGCTGAAAAGGTCCGCAAGGACGCCGCTGAATCGGAGCAACGCCAGAAAGAGATGCTTACCGCCGCACAAAAAGAGGCGACTGACCTGCTATCTCAAGCCAAGGAGCAGTCAAAAACGCTGGCGGCACAGTTGCAAGCCCAAGCGGAAAAGAAAGCGGAGGCGATTCTCACCAAAGCTGAACAGGAGATCGCCGCGGAAAAGACCCGACTGAAAGAGGAACTGCGCGGCGACCTGGCCGATATGGTCATCCGGGCTTCCGAAAAGATCTTGCGACATGAAGTGGAAAAAGGCGAGAAAGATAACGTTCATAAGATTCTCACGGAGCTATAATGCCTACCCCACATCAGATTACCGCCGGCTTTATTGACTACCTGAAAGAACAGGAACTGTACGAGCAACTGCCGGCAGTCGTACACGAGCTCGAGGCAGAGCTTAGCCGGAATCAGGATATTACCGTCATTTCCGCCAATGAGATCGCGCCGTCGGACCGGATCGGATTGGAAAAAGAGCTGACCAAGAAATGGGGTGAGCACCGGATTGTATATACGGTTGACCCGATTCTCATATCCGGCTTGATTGTCCGTTTCAAAGACCAGGTAATCGATCTCTCCGGCAAGTCTTCTCTCACCGATCTTGCCTATACCTTGAACAAATAACACAGCGCATTATGGCCGATACCGCAATCATTAAAGAACTTGAAAATAAGATTGGCTCCTGGAAGCCGAAAGCTAGCCAAGAAACGGTGGGGACGGTCGAACGGATGAGCGATGGTATCGCCCGGATCAGTGGGCTGCCTCAGGCTAAAGCCGGCGAACTGCTGCATATTCAAACCGAGGCCGGTCCGGTACCGGCCATGGCGCTTAACCTGGAAAGCGAAGTGATCGGCGTCATTATCCTTGGCGATTTTACGCTGGTGGAAGCCGGCATGACCGTGCTGGGCACCGGCCAGGTAGCGACAGTGCCGGTCGGATCGGAGTTGATCGGCCGGGTGGTAAACGCGCTGGGAGAAGCCATTGACGGTAAAGGCGAGATCAAGGCGACGGAGCGGTATCCGATTGAAAAGATCGCGCCAGGCGTTATTACCCGCCAGGGCGTGCGGCAACCGGTTCAGACCGGCATTAAATCGATTGATTCCATGATTCCCATCGGCCGCGGTCAGCGGGAACTGATTATTGGCGACCGGGGTACCGGGAAAACCGCCATTGCCGTTGACACGATGATCGCGCAGAAAGATTCCGGGATTATCAGCATTTATGTGGCGATCGGCCAAAAAGAGTCCAAGATCGCCCGGTTGCGAGCGCAACTGGAAAAATACGGCGCGCTGGAAAACACGATTATCGTGGTGGCTGGCGCCTCCGATCCTGCCCCCATGCAGTACTTGGCTCCCTACGCCGGTTGCGCCATGGGCGAATACTTCATGCAAAACGGCAAAGACGCGCTGGTAATTTATGACGACCTTTCCAAGCACGCCTGGGCCTACCGGGAGGTCTCTCTGTTGCTGCGCCGCCCGCCCGGCCGGGAAGCGTATCCGGGCGACGTGTTTTACCTGCACTCCCGCTTACTGGAACGAGCCGCTAAAATGAACCAGGAAAACGGTGGCGGTTCTCTGACCGCGCTGCCGATTATCGAAACCCAGGCCGGCGATATCTCCGCCTACATTCCGACCAATGTTATTTCCATTACCGACGGGCAGATTTTCTTGGAATCCGACCTGTTCTACCAGGGTATTCGGCCGGCTGTCAACGTCGGTCTCTCGGTTTCCCGGGTCGGCGGTTCCGCTCAGATTAAAGCCATGAAAAAAGTGGCGGGACAGTTACGATTGGAACTGGCGCAGTACCGGGAACTGGCCGGCTTCGCTCAGTTCAGCTCCGACCTGGATGACGCCACCAAAAAGCAAATCGATCGCGGCCAACGGCTGACCGAGCTGTTGAAACAGCCTCAGTATCAGCCGGTTCCAGTCGAGGAACAAGTCGTGCTGCTGTACGCGGCTACCAAAGGTTTCTTCGATACCGTATCCGTCGCCGGTATCGGCAAAGCGGCTGAAACGGTTATTGACCAGTTACAACTTCAACACCCGAACGTTCTCAAGAGCATTAAGGAAACCGGACAGATGGATGAAAAAGTGGAGGAAGAGTTGAAAACCGCGCTGGAAAAGATCACTAAACTCATAGAGGCTTAAATGCCGGCTACTCGCGAACTGCGCCGACGGATCAAATCGGTTAAATCGACGAAACAAATTACCAAAGCGATGGAACTGGTTTCATCGGCAAAAGTTCGCCGTGCCAGCCAGGCTACCCTTTCCAGCCGTCCCTACGCCGATCGGTTAGACGAACTGCTGCAAGACCTCTTGCAACGCGGCCGCAACGGTTACCACCATCCCCTCTTGCAGGCCCGGCCGGTAAAAACCGTGCTGGTGATTACTATCGCCTCCGACCGGGGACTGGCCGGTGTTTATAACGCCGCCCTGCTGAAAAAAGCGCTACAGTTCGTGTCCGAACAGAAGAAAG
>JAGWZN010000025.1 GCA_018968785.1 Patescibacteria group bacterium | reverse complement strand
TCAATCTGGGAGGGCGGGCTGGTATCGTATTGGGCGATAGTGGGCGGTTTACTGGTGGCGTGGTGGCTGTTTCTCAGTCGTCCGAAATCCGAGCGGGCGGCGTGGTTTAATTCACTGTTGATTGCGGCGGCGCTCGGTTGGGGGATCGGCCGGATTGGCAACTACTATGCCGGTGATTCTATCGGTACGGTTAACCCCGTCTGGAGCGCGTTTTACGGAAGGGTTCCTATCCAGCTATGGGAAGCGGCGCTCTGTTTCGGGTTAGTGCTGCTGTTTCAAGGCCGGCGGCTGGCATCAATCCGGACCGGGCTGCTCCTGCTGATCCTCTACTTTGCCGGCCGGTTTGTTATTGATTTTTGGCGCGATGAAAAAATCTGGCTGGGACTGCATCTGAGCCAGTGGGTCAGCCTGATGGTAGCGTTGCTGCTTGCCTCGCTACTGGTTACTTTGAAGAAGCGGAAACCTGTTTGACAATGCTCTCTAACGCGGCCGGTTCCTGGATCGCCATCTCGGAAAGGACTTTTCGATTGAGAGAAATACCCGCTTTTTTCGCTAAACTCATAAACGAGCTGTAGGAAAGGCCGTGCTGGCGGACGGCGGCGTTAATCCGAACAATCCACTCGCGGCGGAGCATTCGCTTCTTTGTGCGTCGATCGCGGTAGGCAAACTGGCCGGCTTGTAGTACCGCTTCGCTGGCTCGTTTGACCAGTTTGCGGCGACCGGTACGGTAACCTTTGGCGCGCTCCAGCAGGGAAGCGTGGCGTTTATGGGTGGTTGTTCCTCGTTTTACGCGTGGCATAGCGGATTAAATATACGGAAGTAGTTTGATAAATTTGCGGGCATTGCCTTTGGCTGTAATCTTATATCCCTTGGCGGCAGCCAGAATCCGGTTCGATTTATTGTGGCGCAGATGCTGGGCGGATGTGGTAGGCTGCTGGAGCTTGCCACTGCCGGTGATCCGGATGCGCTTGGATGTGGTCTTATGGGTTTTGAGCTTCATGACTTCTTCTCTTTAAGTAATACGGACATCTGTTTGCCTTGTCGTTGGACCGGTTGTTCGTACTCAAGTCCGAGCAGATCCCGGAATCGGTTGAGTTGTTCGACAGCTTTTTCCTTGAACGCCATCTCCCGGCCAACCAATTTGAGTCGTAACTTGATCTTATGTCCCTCGGAAAGGAACCGCTTCGCCTGGTTTAGCTTCACTTCGATATCGTGCTCGTCAGTGTTATAGCTAAGCCGGATCTCTTTGATCTCCTGGGTCTTCTTGGCCTTATTTTTGCGGGCCTTTCGATCTAATTCATATTTGTACTTACCGTAGTCCAAAATCTTGGCTACCGGCGGGTTAGCCTGAGGTCCAACCAGTACTAAATCCAGTTCGCGCTCAGCCGCGCGGCTTAAGGCGCTGGCCGTGGTAACCTCGCCAATCGCAGTTCCCTGCTCGTCGATAAGAAAGACGCGAGCGGCTCGAATGCGGTTATTGATTGGTAGGTTATCGCTAGCTATAGGGAGGATTTATTATGAGTAGATCAGTCTGAAATATATCAGGTTTGTCCCTCAGTCGTCAAGAGTCGAAAGCTGCTTGCGGGTCTGGATCAGATGTTGCTTCGCGACTTCCACCTGATACTGATGAGCCAGAGATGTATGAGCGGCAGCAAGCCGCGCCGTCTGTTTTTCTGTATTCTTTTCAATCTGTTCAACCTGAAGATTGTGCTCTTTGAGCGCGTTTTCCAATGTCTCTTGATATCGCCGCAACGTCTCACGTAGCCGCCGTAATTCTTCTATCTCCGCTGTAATGGCGGCAACCTCAGGATCGTCTTGGTTTGCCGTTTGCTTTCCAGGATTCATACGATTGATTGATTGGTGCTTGATTATCCGGGCCGACTTGGGTACGCGTCCCCCAGCCGAGCTGCCGCATCTCTTCCAGTTTTAGCCCGGTCTCAAACGCCGGATCTTTAATTGTCACATGATAACCGGGTTGAAATATGCCGGTTTCCCGTAGATGACACAGTTTAACCGCTTGGGCAATCTCTTCATCTATTTCTTGTATAGTCCGTCGCGTTTCCGTGATTTGATTTTGCGCATACGCAGCGGGTTCCATGGTCGCTGGCTGCTTTCTGAACAGTCGGGAAAAGAACGATCCGGGTCGAGCGGCTATGGGCGTGACCGGATTGACAGGAGAAACTTGCTTCGGGGATAAGCGATCTAAGCCTTTTTCCTGTTCCCGGATGGTTTGCTCATAAGTTTCCAGCTGCTGTCGACTTGCTTCAATAATGTACTTAATTTGTGACCCTGTTCGTCCTTGAGCGCCGGTAACTTCATTGCTCAATGCCTGTACAGCCTGTTCATACTGTTCCCGGGCGAACTGTACCGCCCGAGCGGTGCCGTCTTCCAGGTGTTGCATTGCTTGGGACAAATCCGCGAATTTCTTTTGTGTCTCTTCGGAAAGATGAGATGGATCATCAAATGGCGGCGTTGCCGGGAGTAACAACCGGCGCATTCGGCTTAAAAAACCGCCTCGATGACGAGGTTGCTCAAAAGGTCGAGGTGAAAAATACCCTTCTACCGTTCGGGCTGCTTCTGCTTTTTGCTCTGTCTCTGGATTAAAATCACCATAGTCCTTGGGAAACGCTGTCCCCGAAGCGAGTGGCTCTGCGGTAATAGCAGGGTAGTGTGGATATTCCTCAGCTACCATGTGAAGCGGTTGCCTAGTTAATGAATACCTAAGCTTATGACAAAAATCGGCGCTGTTGTCAAGCGGCGCCGGTTGAGGACAGCCCGCTTCCCCGGGCAACAATCAGCTTTATCGGCTTCTCCTGCGGCCGGCAAATAATAGGCGTCGAGCAGATTTCAGTATTGGCAATAACAACCGGCCGGGCGTCGCCGGTATGCACCTCAATCGAGTCGGTGCTGAACCGGCTGTTCAGATTATCCGGTGACCGTTGTTTAAAGAAAGTTGAAAGGAGGCTCGGTTTTTGAACGGCTGTGTCATACCGCGCCTCCACCAAAAAAGAAGCGGCGTTTTCTTGCGTCTGCGATTCCGGACTAATGCTAATCAAACCGCCCTGGCCTTCCAGGCTAAATTCAGGGGTGAGCAGGGTATAGGACATGTCGGGAGGCAGAGAAACGGTAGCGGGCGTGATAAACGCCAGTTGGTTATTGATTAACCCCAGTCGTACCGCATGCCAACGCCGTTTTTTCAGCTGCTCGGCTGCCGCTTTCCAGTCGGCGGAGCCGATCAGTTGGGTGATGCTGGGATGGTCGGTTAAGGGAATAATACCGAATACGGCATCGTACGGCTCCAGTGCCCGGGCAACCTGGTTAATCACTTCAATACCGCCGACCGCCACTACGGTAGAGTACCGTTTCGTGATGGCTGAGTGTACCAGATCGTCAATAGTCTTGCCGGGGCTGGGAGTCGCCATTTCGCCGGCAATTCCCAGATTGGTCAGGCATTCCTTAATCTGGGCCGTACGCTCGTACTCTTTAGCCTCACGGGCGGGCTCAAAGATATAGTAGTACATCGACGGCGTTTACTCGACTTCCAAATGGGGTTTTCGTTTACTGGCTGGCTCTTCGGCGGCGGCCGCTTCAACAGGTGCTGAGTTCATTTGGCATTTGCCGACAAAGACGGCGCCCGGCTTAATAGATAGCTGATTGGTGGTCAGATCGCCTTTTACCAGACTTTTCGGATTCATCTCGATTAACTGTTCAGCGGTAACCGGTCCGTGCACCTGGCCATATACAATAACCTGGCGCGCCACTACCGGTCCGGTAATCACGGCCGTCTCTCCGACCACGACCAGCTCGTCGGAAGCGACATCGCCAATTACCTTGCCGTGAATCTGAATCGGTCCGTGGTTGTGGAGCGACCCTTTTAACTCAACTTGCGCGCCAATAACGGTGTCTGCTTGATCTGCTGCCATAAGCCCAATTATTAATATAGTTCTACTATAACTGCTTTTCCGGTGGAATCACAAGACCGGATTTTCACGGTTCGATCGCCTCTCTAGGGCGCTTGTTAAGATTGTCAAAAACTGCTAGACTATTTCCACCTGTGTAAGTCAGTCGTGTAAGTCAATAAGAAAGAATCCGGGACTCATCTCTCCGGTTCCTGGCTACTTTTCTCATGGACAGTATCGTTATAACCGGCGCGCGCGAGCATAACCTTAAGAACATCTCTCTTACCATTCCGAGAGATAAGTTGGTCGTGATTACCGGCCTGTCCGGTTCCGGCAAATCTTCTTTGGCGTTCGATACTCTCTACGCCGAAGGTCAGCGCCGGTACGTGGAGTCGTTATCCGCCTACGCTCGCCAGTTTTTGGGAATGATGGAGAAACCGGATGTCGATTACATTGAAGGGTTGTCGCCGGCGATTTCTATTGACCAGAAGTCAGCCACCCGCAATCCACGTTCAACTGTCGGAACGGTAACCGAAATTTACGACTATATGCGGCTACTGTTTGCCCGTATCGGTACGGTTCACTGTTATATCTGCGGCCAGGCAGTCAGCAAGCTGTCGGCGGTGCAGATGGTGGATCGCATCCTGGCGCAGTTTATGGATCAGAAGATTTTACTGCTCGCGCCGTTAATCCGGGATCGAAAAGGTGAACATAAGCACGTTTTTCTGCAGGCCCAGAAAGCCGGTTACGCCCGGGTACGGGTAGACGGAACAATGATGGATCTGGAAGAGGCGATGGGTTTGGAGTTGGACAAGCAGAAGAAGCACAGTATCGAGGTGGTGGTGGATCGGCTGGTGCTGAGCGGTGCCCGGTTGGGTGCCAGCGAGCGGAATACGCATATCGAACAAGATAGCCAGCGGGTCCGTCTGCTGGATTCGGTGGAGAAAGCGCTTCATCTTTCCGAGGGCAAGCTGCTAGTGGCTGAGTTAGAAGGCAAAAAACAAGTGTATTTTTCGGAAGATTTCTACTGCTTCAACGATAATATCTCCCTGCCGGAGATTGAGCCGCGGGCGTTCTCCTTTAACAGTCCGCATGGCGCCTGTCCAACCTGTCAGGGGCTGGGCCGGCTGCAGCAGATTGATCCGGAGCTAGTGGTGCCCAACGGCCGGTTAACCATTGCTGAAGGGGCGATTAGACCGTGGAGCCGTTCAACCAGCTTTGACAGTTGGTATCTGCGCATTATGGAAGAAGTGGCCAAGCAGAACGGTATTAATATGAATGTGCCCTGGAAGCAGTTACCGGAAGAGCAGCGGCGGATTGTCCTGTATGGAACCGACGATCGGAGTTACCGGGTTGGCGCCTACGCCACGACCTATGAGGGCGTTATTCCCAATCTGATGCGCCGTCATAAAGACACCGAATCCGAGTACGTGCGGAGCGAAATAGAAAAGTACATGGTGGAAGAGCCGTGTCCCACCTGTAACGGCGGACGGCTGCGGCAGGAGGTGCTGGGAGTGAAGATACGGGAGAAAAGTATTGTTGATGTCAACCGCATGGCGATTCAAGACGCGCTTTACTTCTTTTCCAGCCTGGAAAAAGGCGAGAGTTTAACGGATAATCAAAAGCTGATTGCCCGGCAGATTCTCAAGGAAATCTGCGCCCGGCTGCAGTTTTTGCTTGATGTCGGCTTGTCGTATCTGACACTGGACCGTTCGGCCAATACCCTGGCTGGCGGCGAAGCGCAGCGAATCCGGCTGGCCACCCAGATCGGTTCCGGCCTGACCGGCGTTCTGTACATTTTGGACGAGCCGTCCATCGGTCTGCACCAGCGGGATAACACCCGTCTGTTGCAAACGCTAGTGCTCCTGCGCGATCTCGGTAATACGGTGCTGGTAGTTGAGCACGATCAGGAGACCATGCTGTCTGCCGATTATCTGATCGATATGGGGCCCGGCGCCGGCAAGCATGGCGGCGAGGTGGTGGCTCACGGGACGCCGGACGAAGTGGCAGCGAATCCGGCCTCTGTGACCGGACAGTATCTGAGTGGAAAAAAACAGATACCGCTCCCCAAGAAACGCCGCACTGTCGACGGTCGGTTCCTGGAAATCGTGGGCGCCCGAGAAAACAATCTGCGCGATATCACTGTCAAGATTCCGCTCGGACTGCTGGTGTGCATTACCGGCGTTTCCGGCTCGGGAAAATCAACCTTAATTAACGATATTCTAGCTAAATCGCTCAACCAACTGTTCTTCCGGGCGAAAGAAGTGCCGGGTAAGCATCAGGAGATCCGCGGAACCGAGCATTTGAATAAGGTGATTGACATTGACCAGAGTCCGATCGGGCGGACGCCGCGCTCCAACCCTGCCACCTATACCGGCATGTTTACCACTATTCGCGATCTGTTCGCCGCCATGCCGGAGGCGAAAGCGCGCGGGTATAAAACCGGCCGGTTCTCTTTCAATATGAAAGGTGGGCGGTGCGAAACCTGCTCCGGCGACGGGGTGATTAAGATTGAGATGAACTTTCTGCCGGATGTGTATGTCACTTGTGATGAATGTCACGGCAAACGGTACAACCGGGAGACGCTGGAGATTCTGTACAAAGGGAAAAATATCGCCGATGTTTTGGATATGACGGTGGAAGAGGCGTTGCAGTTTTTCGAGGCGATTCCGGCAATCAGTCAGAAGCTGCAAGTGCTAAATGACGTCGGCCTCGGCTATATGCATATCGGCCAGCCGGCGACCACACTATCCGGCGGCGAAGCGCAGCGGATTAAACTGTCGACCGAACTGTCCCGACGGGCAACCGGCCGGACGCTGTATATCCTGGATGAGCCGACCACCGGTCTGCATTTTGAAGACGTCAGCCGGCTGCTGCACGTTCTGCAAGCGCTGGTGGATAAGGGCAATTCGATTGTGATTATCGAGCATAATTTGGACGTCATTAAATCGGCCGACTGGATTATCGATATGGGGCCGGAGGGCGGTAACGGCGGTGGCACGGTGGTGGCGGAAGGTACGCCGGAACAGGTGGCGGAGGTCAAAAAGAGCTATACTGGACAGTATCTGAAGCCATTATTAGGAGAAAGAAAGGCGTGAAAATCGGAATTGATGAAGTGGGGCGAGGTGCCTGGGCCGGGCCGGTTGTGGTTGGCGCGGTCGGTTTGGCTGACCTGACGCTGGACCGACTACTGACGGAATGCCGGGTTCCTGAGCTGAGAGATTCAAAAAAGTACAGCCGGCAGCAGCGCGAACGGATATTTGACTGGTGCGAAAACCGACTGATTTGGGCGGTCGGAGTAGCGGAAGCGGAGGAGATTGATGATTCCGGGCTAAGCGCGGCGATTCGGAGCGCGGCCGGCCGGGCGATTACGGATTTACGCGCCAAAGGCGTGCCGATCAGCCGGATTACTGCCGATGCCGGGCTGTTTCATCCGTACGAAAGCGAGATCCCGACTGAGCGGCTGGTGCGGGGCGATGAATATATCCAGGAGATCAGTTTAGCTTCAATTATGGCTAAAGTCTGGCGGGATCGGTTGATGATCGCGCATAACCGCGCCTACCCGGCGTACGGATTCGAGCGGCATGTCGGGTACGGAACGGCGGCGCATCGGGCGGCGATCCGGGAGTACGGGCTTACGCCGCTCCATCGACATCTTTTTTTGCGGCGTTTTTCTGCCGATACTCTTTCTTAATCCGCCGATAATCGCTCCGTCCGTCCGTAGAGGTAAGAAACAGCTCGGCTGGAAACTTCTTGCTGGCTATCTCCAGCTTCTCGGTAAAGATGGTGGCGATATCCAGGTTAGCAATTAATGCGAAAGTGATGCAGTAAACGATGACATCGGCCAGCTCATACGCGATCTCGATCTCTTCTTCCGGCTTGGATATGTCATCCCACTGAAAATGTTCCAACAGTTCCGCCGCTTCAATGCAGATCGATTTCGCCAAATTTTGCGGGGTGTGCTGCGCTCCCCAGCCCCGTTCTTTAATGAATCCGCGCAGGCGGTCTTTTAACATCTGGATGGTAACGGTTTGATCGTTTATTTGATCGCTCATAGATGCGTTTTAATCCAATGTAAAGATACGTTGCCTGTACCGTAACGCCAATTTTTGATATAGTAAGCGCCACGGTTACTGAGGGACGGGTATGCTTGTTGTGAGAGCGAGTAATTCATATGTTTACTGTAGCACAAAATATATGTCGGCAGAGCAAATAGAGGTTACCCGCGTAGTCCCTGATGCTAGAATGCGGCACCAGCTAACTCTGCAGATGCTGGCGCTATGTCACAGAGACTGGACATATAAATATGGGGCAGGATCCTCCTGTATGCCCGAGGAAGTGCAAGCCGCAAAAGACAAGCTGGATAATCTTTATCGACTACCGGATGTGGCGCGTATCGTTCGGGAAGAAGACAGTATGCGGGAGGGGGCAGTGCAAGCGCTTATCTCCTTATTTCCGGCAGAGGAGAGTAGCGATACACGCCAGACATTTGCTTCGCAGTGCATACGGATGCTGATAGAAGTGGAGCTCAAGAGATTCGGGAAAGTAACCAGGACTTACGCATTTTCTTCATTTCCCTTACCATAGTGCTACTTAGTACTAAGTAAGGAGGATGGAAAAAACACGTATCACCACTACCCTGTACAGCCAGTTTCTCCTGGCTT
>JAGWZN010000180.1 GCA_018968785.1 Patescibacteria group bacterium | reverse complement strand
TCCGGTAGTGTACCATTTCAGTGTGTAAGGCCATAGAAAAAAGGTAGGTTACAATAGGGTTGTAACCTACCCCTAATGAAAGGAGTCCCTATGGCACCTACCCAGAGGCACAATAGCACAATTAAACGCTTACCGGTATTTGAGGACGACCGGGAGCTGCAGAAATTCTTGGAGATGAACTTTACTGATTCCTTAAAACAGATGATTAAGGTGGTGGTGAAAACGATGGTGAAAGTGGAGATGGAAAGCTTTCGCTCTGAGTTTCATGAAAAGCTCTCATTTAACGGTACCTACGGGAGAAACCTCACCTCTACCTGGGGACGAATCGACGACGTGCCGATTCCGCGGTTTCGGGAACGCGTACCCGAGCTTTCACTCAAAGCTACCGGGGTATTTGAAGAAGAAAAAGAAAAGTTTGAACAGTTAATTGCCCAGATGCATATCTTGGGAATATCTCAGCGAAAGATCGCTGAAATTGCCAAGGTAGCCTTAAAATCTCCTCTATCCAAAAACCAGGTGGGATTCATTCACCGGGAGTTAGCCGAGAAAGAAGAATTCCAGATCAATCGCCAACCGTTGGGCGACCAGTTTGAATATTTGCTCATTGACGGGATCTGGGAAAAGACCAAAGGTTACGGCTGGGAAGATAACAAAAGCGTTCTCCTCTGCGCCTTAGGTATTAAACCGGACGGCTCCCGGAAGATTCTCGGCTTCACCCTCGCCCGTAGAGAAGATACGGATAGCTGCCTGGCCCTCCTGAAAGGGATTAAAGAGCGAGGACTGACCGGCAAAAACTTGAAGCTCGCTATTTGTGACGACGCGCCTGGTATTAAAGCGGCTGTCGCCCAAATCTATCCTGCCGTCCCTCTGCAGCTGTGTATTGTTCACAAGATCAGGAACGTGCTGCGAGTGACCAGTCACAAGCACAAAGCCGCTCTGGCGGCCGACCTCAAGACCATCTTTGCTAGCCAGAGTAAAGAGGAAGCCCTAACCACGGCCAAGGCGGTGGTCAAAAAGTGGTATCTCGTCCAAGAAACAGCTATGAATAGCTTAAAATACAACCTGGAGTACTGCTTTACCTACTTCCAGTTCGAGCGACACCTCTGGAGTTCACTGCGAACCACTAACGTGATGGAACGGGAGTTTCGGGAAGTCAGACGCCGGATGAAAGGATTTGACTCTATCTTCCAATCCCAAGAATCCGGTGAGCGCTACGCTAATACCATCCTTACTTATCTTAATAACCATTATCCATTAACCGGCCATACACACTAAAACTGGACACTACCACGATCTCGCTCGGGAAGCCTGTGCACCTTGCGGCCCTGGGCTCACGCTTTCCTTTCGGGTTTGCGCCACTGTGCAGCAAGCGGTATGCCTACGATCTTAACTCGTTCTTTGCCAACAACGTTCGGCCGTTCCATAGCAAGCCGAGGGGGCTGGTAGTGCGCCAACTCTTACTTGGTCTTCACATCAAAACAGCAGGCAAATAAAAAGCCCCCGACGGAGTCCGCCGGGGAAGTATCTGTATACTAACACATTGGGCGGTCTTGTCAATCTGCAGAGTTATCCAACGCAGCATGAGCATGAAAATCGCCAAATTCCAACAAGAATGAGCACGTAACAGATTAGGACAACATAAAAGGATACCGGTACAATGGGACTATGTACATCACCATGACCGAT
>JAGWZN010000024.1 GCA_018968785.1 Patescibacteria group bacterium | reverse complement strand
ACGTGATCAATGGCGGCCAGATGATGGATAAGCTCACGGCTGTATCGTCCGAGCCCGGCAGTCTCCTTCCGAAAAAAACGCGCATCAATCCCGATACGGTAAGGCATACCTCTACGGTATCACAGATTGACAGATTAAACAATATATGATATAGCTACCTCACTAATGAGCACACAGTGAGCACGATCGCCTTACCTCTTCAATCTGCTATCTTAGAGCTGACGGAAGCGGATATCCGTCTTTTTTTACGTGAAGCGCCGCAGCCGATCCGGCAACTAAAGTCGCTGTATCTGACCGCGGTGGGTATTGTGCTGGCCGGCGGTGTTATTTACCTGGGAATGAACTATAACGCCTTTTTCCAACTGGCCACGACCAGTTCCGCCAATACCGTTCAAACGGTAACCACACCGCCACCGACCGCGCAACCCGCCGTCGCTACTCCGGTTCCGACACCCGATATTCCCAATGACACCGTTAACCTGCCCGGACTGGACAACCTCTCGGCGCCAATCCACTGGGACGTTCCGATCACCGGGAACGTACAACAGGCGCTGGAAACCGGGGTAATAAACATTGCCGGAACCGCGAAGCCGGGGCTGCACGGCATGGTCATTATTACCGGCCATAGTTCCAATTACATCTGGGATAAAGGGCAGTACAATTCGGTTTTCGCGCCACTTGCCAAAGTCCAGCTCGGTCAAGAGATTAAGGTAGCGTATAACAACCGGGAGTATACCTATACGATTACCAAGATTTATCAGGTGCAACCCACCGATCTGAGCGTTTTAACCGGAACCGGCGACGGTATCCGGCTGATTACCTGCACGCCGATCGGCACCAGTTTACGCCGACTGGTGGTAGAGGGCACACAGACCACACCCGATCCCGCCGGCAATACACCGTTTACTCCCGACTCATTTACCGGCAATCTGCCGGCCGACCGGTAGCCGGTTAAAACAGCGTTACTTCGTAGGCGTTTTGGCCAAGCTGGTAGATTAAGATTTTACCGTTGTTTTTAAAGGTGTAATCGATTGGCACGCCGCCCGGAACGGTAAGTAGTCGCTCGGTAGAGAGACCGTCCGAATCAGCCAATAGCAGCTCGTCGCCCGCTTGGTACACGACATGCTGGTTATCCGGATACCACTGCGCATTGGTGATATTGTCGGAAGTTCTGGTAATAAACTGGCCTTCTATCCACAACTCATTTTCGTTCTGTACTTCCAGACCGTTCTGCGGATGGCCGGCATGCGCCAGCAGATCCAGATCGGTACCGGTGGCCGGGCGCTGTATCGGCGAGGTTAAAATCAGCACGATATGCTGGAACGAGACCACCATGTTCGGCTCAACACTGACCATCCGATCCCATGACTGGTAGCCGTTTTTTTTAATACTAACCGAGTACTCTCCCGGCAAAACCTGATTATACCGATAGGGTAGGGTAGACGACTTCGCCGCGCCATCTATATACACGGTTACCGGATTCGAGGCAGAGTCAGTACCGAGCTGTAAAATTCCGGTCTGTTCGATTGTCCGGGCCGCCAGGTTCAACTTGTAGCCCATCGAATAAAAAACCGCCACAACCGAACAGAGCACAATTAACACGACCATCACTAACAGATGAAGAAAGTGCCAAATATACCGGCTTGGATACGAGCGACGGAAAAATCGATAATCGACAATCAGCGGTTCCACGCTTTAAGATTACTACAAAATAAGATAGAATACTAATGATGAATTCGTCAGTATGTTTTTAATCATTACACCATGACCCAGCTTCGTATTACCGGCCGCACACCGCTTGAAGGCTCCTTGGTCGTCTCCGGCCGCAAGAACGCCGCCCTCAAGCTGCTGGCCGCCAGTCTGTTGACTGATCGACCGGTAACCATTCGCCGGTTGCCCGATATCGGCGACGTGCGGACTATGATGGAGATCCTAAACCAACTCGGTTGTCAGATTACCCATCCGGAGCCGGGCACGGTTACGGTTGACGCTTCAGGCGTATCCGATCCGGTTATCCCATCGGACCTGGGCAAAGCCTTGCGGGCCTCAATCGTGCTGGTCGGCCCGCTTCTGGCCCGATTCGGTACGGTACGGTTTCCGCATCCGGGCGGTTGCGTAATTGGCAAGAGGAGCATTGAACCGCATCTGGAAGCGTTCCAGTCGCTGGGAGCGCGTATTGAGCAGCAGGACGATGAGTACACCATGACTGCCCCGCGGTTAACGGGATCGGAGATCTATTTAAAGGAGAAAAGCGTTACCGGTACCGAGAACCTGATGATGGCTGCCTGCCTGGCAAACGGAAGCACGGTTCTGTATAACGCCGCCGAGGAACACCATATTGGCAATCTGGCTGATCTGCTCCGAAATATGGGATACCGGATTAGCGGCGACGGCACTTCGACTGTTCGGATTGAAGGAAATGATAGCCTCTCTTCCCAAAGCGCCGAAATTGAAACCCTGCCGGACGAGGTAGAGGTCGGGACGTTCGCGGTGGCCAGCGTTATCACCGGCGGCCACATTACGTTGGAACGAGTTGGTAGCCAGGAAGGGCTATTTCCAATCCTGTCTACTCTAGATGATTTCCAGGTCCGCTACACCTACCATCCGGAAAATCAATCACTGGAGATCCTGCCCAGCCCCGGACTGACTGGTAATAACGTACAAGTGGCTCCCTGGCCCGGTTTTCCGCCGGATCTGCAGTCACCGTTTACCGTTCTGGCGACGCAAGCTAAGGGTAGCAGTCTGATCCACGACTGGATGTATGAAGGCCGGCTGTATTTTGTTGACCTGTTACAAAAGATGGGCGCCGATATTGTAACCTGTGACCCGCATCGGGTACTGGTTAGCGGCCCGACCGAGCTGCGTCACAGCTCTCTGATCTCGCCCGATCTGCGGGCCGGTGCCGCTCTGGTACTGGCGGCGCTGACTGCCGAAGGGACGTCCACTATTGAACATGCCGAGCTGATTGATCGAGGATACGCCGCCATTGACGAACGGCTCCGCTCGCTCGGCGCTCAAATTACCCGAGAATAATACCCACCGCATGTTCAGCCGCCGCATTGCTATTGACCTAGGGACTACCAATACCGTTGTTTGCGTGCCGAAACGGGGGGTAGTGTACAACGAGCCGAGCGTGGTGGCGATCCAGACCAGCGATAATAAGATCATGGCTATCGGCACGGAAGCGCGCAGCATGCTCGGGCGCACCCCGGAGAGTATTATCGCCGCCCATCCGCTGCGAGACGGCGTTATTGCCAATTTCCACATTACCGAATCGATGCTCCGGTACTACATAAATAAGGTAATGGGCCCGATCCGGCTGGTTCGGCCGGAGGTCATGGTCACCATTCCTTCCGGTATTACATCAACCGAACGGCGGGCGGTCATCGATGCCACCAATGCGGCTGGCGCCCGCATGACGTACGTGATTAAAGGTTCATTGGCGGCCGCTCTGGGAGCCGGTTTACAAATCGCCAGTCCTTCCGGTAACATGATTATCGATATCGGCGGCGGCACTACCGAGATTGCAGTTATCGCGCTTGGCGATACGGTAGCCGTAAACTCCGTCCGGATTGGCGGCAACAACTTCGATCAAGCTATTGCCACTCATTTACGAAAAAAGTACAACTTAATTATTGGCGAGCAGACCGCCGAAGAGATTAAAATTCAGATCGGTACCGCGATGCCGTTGAAGAAGGAGTTGAGCATGGAGGTGTCCGGGTCAAACGCCATTTCCGGCCTACCGGAAAGCATTCTGATCCATTCGGCCGATGTAACAATCGCTATTAAATCGCAGCTGCAGGACGTCATGAACGCGGTAAAGGTGGTTCTACAGCATACGCCGCCTGAGCTGTCGTCCGATGTCATGGACCGGGGGATTATTTTAACCGGCGGCGCCTCCCAGCTTCGCAAGCTGGACGAACTATTTACCAAGGTAACCGGCGTACCGTGCCAGATTGCTGAAGATCCCAGCATGTGTGTGGCCAAAGGCGCCACAGTCGCCATCGAACACCTCGACGCCTTTAAACGCAGTGTTTTATGGACCAGGTAAAGCTGGCATTGGTTCATGATTTTTTATTCGCGTACGGCGGAGCTGAGCGGACGTTGCACGCGCTGCACGAGCTGTATCCGGAAGCACCAATTTATACAACCTTCGCCTATCCTGAGATAGTGGCCGCGCATTTCCCAAAGGCCGCCATTATTACTTCGCCGCTTCAGAAGCACTGGTTGCGGCAATGGCCGTCGTTGTTGATCAACCACATGCCGCAGGCGGTCGAATCGTTTGACCTGCGCGGCTACGATGTGGTGCTTTCCTCTTCCGGCGCTTTTTCGCATGGTGTTATTACCGGACCGGATACGGTTCACATCTGTTACTGCCATACACCAATGCGGTACGGATGGGACTGGCATGTCGAATACCTTTCTGAACGGAAGGTGAGAAATCTGCCGGCCCTACTGATCGCCAACACAGCCATGAGTCGTTTGCGGCTCTGGGACAGTCTCAGCGCCAAGCGAGTCGATTATTGGGTCGCGAACAGTCAGGTAGTCGCCAATCGGATCCGACAGTACTATCGAGCGGAGAGCGAGATCATCCATCCTCCGGTAAATACCGAATTCTTCGATTTTCGGTCGCTTGGCGAAATCAAGGAGGGGACATGCGCCATAACGGTCAGTCGGCTCAAACCGTATAAGAAGATTGATCTGATTATTCAAGCATGCCGGGCAGTCGGGCTACCGCTCAAGATTGCCGGAGCAGGGGAGGATGAGCCGCGTCTGAGAAAGCTTGCCGGTTCCGATGGTACCGTTATTTTTCTCGGTCCAATATCGGAAGAGGAGAAACGGACGGAGATTGCCGGCAGCCGTTGTTTTATTTTTCCTGCCGATGACGATTTTGGCATCGCTCCGGTTGAGGCGCTCGGTTTAGGCGTGCCGGTTATCGCCTATAAAAAGGGTGGAGCGTTGGAGTATGTGAAAGATAGCGAGAACGGCTACTTTTTTAAGGAGCAGACAGTGGAAAGCTTGGAAGAACAGTTGCGACGGTTTGTAACAGACGGAGTTCGGATGAACCGGTCAGATATCCGGGAAACCGCCGTCTCGTTTGGCGAAGCCGCGTTCTGTCAAAACATTACCTCGTTTATTACTTCCCATGCCCACGCCAATTGACTTCATGCATGTCCGTTTACCCCTCTGCGACTCCACCGAAGTGATGGCTGCCATTGACGCGGCTACGCCCGCCCGACCAGTCCGGATCGCCACTATCAATCCGGAGTTTATGGTGGAAGCCCAACGAAACCGGGCGTTTGCCGCCAGCCTTACTGGCATGTCCCACTGTCTAATCGACGGCTTTGGCCTTTACGCCACACTACAACTATGGCAGTCCCTCAGCCGGACCGTCTTTCCGCTTGAACACCGCCCCGGCGCCGACCTGGTTGCCGATCTATTCCGGAAATACCAAACCGGAGAGAAACGTTTTTTTCTTCTAGGGGGACCGCTCAAACTGGTGGAGGCGGCACAGAAAAACATCCTAAAAACGTATCCCGGCTGTCATATTGTCGGAATTGCGGACGGCGGTGTGATCGACCCGAAGCGGATCGTAGTTGATCCTAATCTCATAGAACAGATTAATGCCAGCCAGCCGGATATCTTGCTCGTTGGCTTTGGAGCGCCAAAACAGGAGCTCTGGATAGAACAAGCCCGCCACGTTTTGCCGGTACCGGTAATGGTCGGAGTAGGGGGGACGCTTGGATTCTACGGATCAAAAAAGCGGGCGGGAAGGGTGGTGCGTCGTCTCAAATTCGAGTGGCTGCACCGGGGGATCACCGAAACAGGACATTGGAAAAGGATTTGGCGAGCCACAGCCGTCTATCTTACCCTCTTTTCCCTCTGGTCAAGCCGCCAACTGCTTACGGGGAGAAAAAATTAAACTTCCACCTGTAAAAAGGCGTTAGCGGTTAATTCAGCCGTTTTTTGCCAGCGGTAATTTCCGGCGTACTTTTTTCCTTTTTCCACACACTCTTTCCGCAAACCCTGATCTTCCAGCAGCTTGGCCATCTGGATATCCCAGTCGGTCGCGATATCGCCCTGAGCGTACAGCACGGCATCCGCGCCGACTTCAACCAGAGAACCGGCTTGGGCGCAGATGGCCGGCACACCAGCCGTGAACGCTTCCAGTACCGGCAGGCCAAACCCTTCACTCAGTCCGGGAACGACCACCGCGTGGGCGTGCTCTAGCAACCACTGTTTACCGGATTCACTGACGTAACCGGTTGCAATCACCCGATTCCTAATTTCCTCGGGCAGCTTGGCAATTTGCCGGTGAATACCGGCGGCGCCGTATCCGTCTTTACCGGCCAGCACCAGCCGCGCTGCCATGGCAGCCGGCAACTTGGCAAAGCCGCGAATCACCGGATCCAGATTCTTCTTCAGCTCAATCCGCCCGACAAAGAGGAAATAGGGATGGTCGCGTGAAACGCCATCCACCGCTTCCGGAGCCGCCGCAACGGCGGGAACGGCCAGCGGCGTCACCGCGATCCGGTTGGCCAGTATTTTCCAGTGCCGCATGATTTCCTTTTGTGTGGTAATACTGGGCGTGATAATAACGGCCGCTTGTTTGGCGGCACGCTTCATTAAGAAACGCAACCGTATCCACTGCCCGAACGAGTACGCCTCCGGCAGATGGTAGACCGCCAGATCATGAACTGTAACGGCGGTATTACCTTGATACCGGAACGGCATCAGGCCGGACGGTGAAAAATAGAGGTCGGGACGCCGTTCTTTTAATACCTTGAGCAGAGCGGTCTGACTCCAGAAGCGGCGATACGGAGAAGTCACCCATTCGACATGCTTCGGCACACCAGCCGGTTTCTCTGCCGTATGACCGACCCAGGCAACCGCCGTGCCTTTTGCGGTAAGCTCATCACTCAGCGCCGGGAGAAGCGAAGAAACATAGTACTCAACCCCCGTGGGAGCCTCCGTCCGATAGTGGGAGGCGTCAATAAGAATTGACTTTATCATATCTTTAGCCTATACTAAAGGCGTTCGGAAGTCGAGGTTAGCGACTTCTTTTTTTAACCGTAATACCCCCTTATGTCCCTGTCGCCATTTACCGCCGCCATTCAACAAATTTGCTCTGAAAAAGGCATTTCTGAAGAGCGGGTAATTGAAACCGTTGAAGCCGCTATTGCCGCCGCCTACCGGAAAGATTATGGCAAGCCTTCCCAGAATATCCGGGTCAAGCTTGATCCGGAGGAAAGCTCCAGTTTTCAAATTTTCCAGGTCTTTACTGTAGTTGAAAACGAGGAAAGCATGGAAGACCCGGAACGGGAGATGACTATGGATCAAGCCAAAGAGTACAAACCGGACGTCCAGATTGATGATGAGATTACGCTACCGCTGCCGTACCGCGATGAGTTCGGCCGGATTGCCGCCCAGACCGCTAAGCAGGTTATTGTACAGCGGCTACGGGAAGCGGAGCGTGACGTACTGTTTGAGGAGTTCAAAGAAAAAGAGCATATGTTGCTGAACGGCTTGGTGCAGCAGATCGATATGGATACGGTCATCGTCAGTTTGGGCAAAGTCAACGCTGTCATGCCGCCGCGCGAACAGATTAAAGGTGAATACTATACAGCAAATCAACGGATCAAAGTCTTTGTAAAAGAAGTGGCGGAAAGCAATCGGGGACCGCAAATTATCGTTTCCCGTTCCGATCCGCGGTTCATTCAGGAGCTGTTTGCTCTGGAAGTGCCAGAGATTCAAGCCGGAACCGTTGAGATTAAAAGTATCTCCCGGGAGGCCGGTTCCCGCACCAAGATGGCGGTATTTTCATCCAATCCGGCTCTTGATCCGGTCGGTTCCTGCGTCGGACAGCGCGGCACCCGGGTCCAGGCAGTACTGGCGGAGGTCGGTGATGAGAAGATCGACATTATTCTCTGGGATGAAAATTCGGAACAGTTTATCCGCAACGCCCTTTCGCCGGCAAAAGTCCGGGCGATCGATTTGGATCCCGAACACAGTAACGCCAAGGTGCAGGTCGATACCGACCAGCTTTCTTTGGCGATTGGTAAAGGCGGCCAGAATGTGCGTCTGGCTTCCAAACTGACCGGTTTCAGCCTGGATATCCTGCGCGATGAAGTAATTGAGGTACCGGCAAGAACAACCGGCACCGACACCAATGCCGATACTCAACCGGAAACCAAGGAGCAGAAAAAGAGCAAAAGTAAGAAGAAAAAAGAGGAAAAAGAAGAGGAAACGGTACAGTAGAAATATCTATGGCAGCTATTTTCGGTCGTTTTAGTCACAACAGTGAAGCGCTCCTCATTGAAGCTCAGAAAGCCGCGTATCAGTTAGGACGTCCGATGCACTCTGATGTTATTCTGGTCGCTATTATGAGCGGACAACCAACGCCGGCGGCAGAGTTTCTTAAAAACATCGGGGTGACTAAAGAAAAGCTGGTGGAGAATCTCAATCCCAACCACACCGGCTACACTTCGCCTACCGGCGGTCACACGCAAGAGATGCAGTGGCTGTTGGAAGAGTCTATCCGCCTGGCCGGCCGGTTCCGGTTTAGCCTGGTTGAGGTTGAGCATATTCTGTATGTGATTGCCCGGGAAGAGCGATTCAACGGTCATCAGCTACTCCGCCAATGCGGGCTGGATCCGCGGATCATCGTTACCCGATTAGCGGAGTGGCTGTTCAGTGTCGCCACCTTAAATCAAGCGCCCGGACCGCAAGAGCTGGCTGACGCGAAACAAGAGCGGGGAGAGCGGGTGGAAATTGACCGGTTTATCTTTAATGTGACCGAAGCCGCCCGGATGGGACAGCTTGACCCGGTCATCGGACGCG
>JAGWZN010000179.1 GCA_018968785.1 Patescibacteria group bacterium | reverse complement strand
CGTAGCACCGGTTTGCGGCTACATGATATTAACTGCGGATTAAAAGCGTATCGGCGCGAAGTGACAGACAGCCTGCATATTTACGGCGAGCTGTACCGGTTTATTCCGGTTCTGGCGGTAAGTAAAGGATTTTCGGTCACCGAGTTGCCTACTAATCACCGACCCCGACAGTACGGAAAGAGTAAGTATGGTGCCAGCCGTTTCCTCCGCGGTCTATTGGATCTGATTACTGTTATTTTCCTTACCCGCTTCCTCAAGCGACCGCTTCATCTGTTTGGGACGATCGGTTTTTTGTTAACCCTGGCCGGAATAGTTATTAGCGTTTACCTGACCATAATTCACTTCGCTTTCCATAAAAGTGTAGGCGATCGGCCACTGCTTCTATTTGGTATCCTTTTTATTATTTCCGGTATCCAACTCATCTCGACCGGGCTGATTGCCGAACTGATTACCTACTATCAGCAGGAGAGAGATGGCCGATAAAAAAACATCCCTCGTCAGAACCGCTGAAGCAGCGGTTCTGCTACTGGCAGGCGCGTTTATCTTCCACCAACTGGCCACCGGTTGGTCAACCGTGGCCGATCATCTGCGGACCGTCCACTGGCCACTCTTACTGGTTGCCTGGACAGTATTTTTGATTTATTTTCTGTTTCGGGCAGTTGCCTGGCGACTGATTATGGCCGCTCTGGGTAGCAAACTGCCGCCGGTGGCCGCCGGCCGAATCTGGTTTCTCTCCGAATTCAGCCGCTATATTCCTGGTAATATCTGGTCCCTTCTCGGCAGAGTACATCTGGCGGATAAAGCAGGCGCACCGAAGCGGATCACCGCGGTCAGTTTAGTTATTGAAGCGCTTTTCCTGGTTGGCGCGGCGGCGGTTTTCTTCGGTCCGTTTCTCTCCGGATTTCCCGGACTGGCTTCCGGCCCGACCTCTGATCTGCGCTGGCTTGGCCTCCTGGCTGTGCCGCTGATCCTGCTCCTGCTTTCGCCCGGCAGCGTCATTCGCCTGGCAAACGCGCTCCTGAAACGAATTAAGAAGCCGCTCATATCCTCCACCCTTTCCCGTCGGCAGTTACTACCGATTTTTCTCTCCTTGCTGATCGCCTGGTTCGCCTACGGTTTAGCGTCATACTGCGTTGCCGCTGCCTTCGCCCCTCTCACGATGAGCTGGTGGTGGCTGACTGCCGCGTTTATCTTTGCCTGGTTGATCGGTTATATCAGCCTGATCACCCCGATGGGGCTCGGGGTACGAGAAGGAGCGGTCGTTCTTTTTCTCTCGCCAACCGTCGGAGCCGCCACCGCCGGGTTGATCGCCCTGGCCAGCCGACTGTGGTTAATCGTCAGCGAATTGTCGGTACTGGCGGCGATCGGTCTCGCGTTCGCCCCGACAACCGGGAAAAGCGACTTGAAAAAGACCCCCGATACCAAGTAATATACCAGCGAAGCTTCACGTACCGTTTTTGAAATAGTTAGCTCCCGCCCATGCTCAATAGGAAAATCCGGCTTAAAACCCACTGGCCAGAGATGACGCTGGCATTGGCGATTATCGCCTTTATTGCTTATTTTGGCGCGTTTGCCTTCCTGCGCCAGGTAAACTATCTCTCCGGTCGGTTTGACCTAGGCATCATGGATCAGACGGTCTGGAATACCGCTCACGGCCGGTTCTTCACCTTGGTCGATCCGAACGGCCTATACGGCGAAGTATCCCGATTTTC
>JAGWZN010000023.1 GCA_018968785.1 Patescibacteria group bacterium | reverse complement strand
TTTGTCCAGGAGGCTGCCTACGAAGAAGTGGAAGTGCGGCCATTTTCGAAGATTGAGCCGCATAATTACTCTCATATACCAAGCGACAAGCTCTATTTTTACACCGAGACTATCGTTCCAACTTCTCGTATCAAGAGTTTGATATTCTATGGTTTCAAAAAATCCTGCCATGATCGATACAAATTTGACTCCAAGGCAGAAAAGGATTTTGCTACTATTTTAGAAAGCGAAACCAGCAAAGATGTTTTACGCTGGCTTCGTCCTTCACCGTCACAATTTAAGATTTATTGGGGACACGAATCCAGAGAGTATCGACCCGACTTTGTTGTAGAAACAATGGATAAGATTTATATGGTTGAGGTTAAGGCTGAGGATGAAACTGACGATAAGGAGGTTTTGGAAAAGGCCATTGCTGGAATCGCCTACTGCGATACCTGTAACAAGTATGGGGAGCAGAATCATTCCAAAGGCTGGAACTATCTACTCATTCCTCATACTGCAATTAATCTCAATCGAAGCTTTGATTTACTGGCAGACCGGTACGCGCTTACTCGGGAAATGATTGAGGCAAAAAGGGTTCGAGTAAGTCATGCCGCTGACAGTGAGCAGCCTCACCTTATTGATGACGACCTATGGGATACCGAAATGGCAGTTTAAATTACCTCCCAGAAAGCAAATTCTTTATCCATGCGCCAATACCTCCCTTAGATTTTTTAGCATTTGGCGCATCGGCCTCTCCCGTTACAGTTATACCGCTCCTATCGCCCTTAGCGACAATTGTAGTGAAGTAACAGTTTGGGTTACATTCCCATTTATCCTCAATATCTAGGATTGACCCAACAAAATGATAATGTTGAGCGCCCATATTGGCTAGACCGCATGGTGCAACCACCATGGCGATAAACTGCAGCATTTCCATTGAAGCAGCAGCCGTGCTAAAAACAAAAATATTTTCCCTTCTCAGGAGGGGGTGATCGGCTGCAAACCCAGAAATATAGGATGAGTTCTCAAACATGCCCTCTCTATCAGCTTGTACTAGACCCGGATCGTACTGATTTAGGCACGCAAGACATCTACGCCCAGGAATAGCCACGTGCGCTCTCCAGTCGGCTCGTTTAACACCCGCATTTCCCGGCATTGTTTCAGCGGAGATTCCTCCATCAATGATCGGTATTAGATGGGCATACGCTATATGATTTAGAACACTTCGGGCCCAGGGTTTGTTATCGACACAAGAAAAGAGAATGTCACAATCAAGGGCAATCCGGTATCCCTCTTCCTCAGTTATACTCAGATGATGGGGATTAACTTGGAATGTCTGTGCAGTCGCGCTCGTTCTTAAACCCCTCGCCAATACCTCTACCTTTGGTTTACCAATATCCTTCGCCGTAGCGTGAAGAAGCCGATCCAGATTTTTTCGCTCGATGTAGTCAAAGTCCAGAAGCTCGAGATTAGATACGCCCATTCTTGCCAATGATTCGGCGACGATACTACCAACACTTCCGGTACCTACCACTCCTACCCTAAGACGAGCAAATGTTTGTTGTATTTTAGGCCCCCACACCGATACAGTTCGCATAAGTTCCTCGCCGATCTCAGGAGGAGGTATTAGGGAGTCGTTAAAACTAACCCGTAAAGCGTCTCCTGCTACTCTCACTGTCTCGCATGATTTGCAGCGGTATTTATCATCGCTTCCCTTCTCCCAAGCTCTTGCGCACCATGACTGATCTGAGGCAAGTGTTAAGCCGACCAGCGGTAACCCTGTAGCTCCAAAAACTGGCCCAGCTAACCGGTTCTCAGTCCTTTTATCATCCTGGCTCATACCTTGCCATCCCCTGCCGAGTGGATGGCTATGCATAAACGCTATACCCGCTTCTTTTTCAAGGGCTAAGCCGATAACTCGATCAATATAAGCAGGGAAGAAACTGGCGTTTCCGTGAACCTTACGGTCGCCGCTTTCTGGAAGCACTAATTGGTGTATCAGTGCAGTTGTTCTCGATATTCCTTCACTAGGATACCAGAGCGCGAAGCAGACGTCTTCCTGGCCATCCGACCTCAGAAGATGCGATCGGGCAACCTCATGGACTTCGGTTGTAAGAGCAGCAGAGTATCTCATTGCGTATCAAAGAGGTGGTGAATATGGGACATATAGGAGCGCACTGTATGATCTGAATTTGCCCAATCCGAATATGGGCGGCTCCAATACTGCCAATCTCCTACAAAATACTGGGTATTTTGCGGTGCATGTATCCCGCCTGTCGGGTGAGTGCCGCCAGAAATAATTGGATGTACCGAAGGAGAAACGTGCGGGCCGCTTGGAGAGTTTGCTGGAAAATCTTCATTTACCACAAATCCCAGCCGGAAGGTCTTACCCATAAATTTCCCCGTCGGCACCTCATAGTCAAAAGCAATACAATTGCCACCCAGCTCTTCAACCTCATAACCTAGAGCTTTTAGGCCTTCAATAAAATCACTTGCGGCCATTTCCGCCCCTTAAGACACGGTTTCCGCGCCGGTGTAAATGCAGATGAATTTCATGTGCTCGTGCATATGGATAACCACTTCTTCTTTTTCCTGATAAGACTCACGGTGGTTTCCTTCAATTTGCACAAGGTAATGGTTGGTATGATCCACCCCAGCAATACCCATAATCCCCAGCGGCGTTAAAGTCTGCTCTGTGGTGGTATACTCGACCCCGTCAACCTTAAACTGAATCTCGTGCTGTGCTTTTTCTTCCTTGGCCATATGGCTCCTTTCGCCAGTATCCTGGCAGTTAACTTATAGGTTGGCGCTATGGTAAGCCGGAAGAAATTGCGGTACAGTAGAGATGTCCTTACTGAAGGCAGTCCGGCGGCTTACAAACGCCTCATGCATTCACTGTAAACTATATGCACCAACGTTGCAATACCTTTACTCTTTTGGTAATATCTTTAATATGGCAAAGTTTACCCTCGAACAATTAAGTATTTTACTCAAGAAAAGACGCGGCAACCGCGGCTTGCGCGAAATTGCCAAGGAGTTGGGTGTTAGCCACACCACTCTTTCGCGTATCGAAAGTGGCAAGCAACCTGACCTAGAAACCTTTTCCAAACTATGTAAGTGGCTGGAAATTGATCCGGGCGAAATGTTAGGGCATTCAAATCCGTTATCCAATGTGGATAATGGTAGTACCAGTCTATTAGTACAGTTCCGTGCAAAAAAGAACTGGAGTGTCGCCACCGGTCAATACTTAGGTGAGGTTATTTTAGCTGCCCGTAACGCGCTGCAAAGCGAGATAGAAAATGACCTCTCCTGATGAAAATGATGGTTTACAAGTAAATAGAAATCAGGAAGTTCAGTTTGAGCGTGGTTTTAAGTCTTGGGCCGAAAACACTGCCATATCTTTGAGGAAAAGATTAGGCCTCTCCGAGGTAGATCCACTAGGTACTAAAGAGCTAACCAGTTACCTTGCTATCAAGATTTGGACACTAAATGATATTCCCAATTTATCGGTCGAGGCAAAAAGGTACTTGCTCTCAAAAGATGGGGATGAATGGTCAGCAATAACTCTACGCGAGGGGAATGCTGATGTAATAATAATCAATTCGAGCCATAGCCCACGAAGGCAGGCTAGCGACATTGCACATGAGTGCGCTCACATACTGCGCGGACACAGCCCAGCAAAGATGATGCCGATTGTGGAGCTTGAGGCAGTGTTAAGAGAATATAATGACATCCAAGAAGCTGAGGCCAACTGGTTGGCTGGTTGCCTCCTACTCCCGCGACCAGTTCTATCTTATTGTGCCGCAAGGAGGATGAGTGAGGATGAAGTTTGTATAAAATATAATGTCAGCTCTAATCTCTACCATTACCGTGTTAACGTAAGTGGCGTGAAGCGACAATTTTCACGGTACAAATAAATTGTTAGCGCGTTGTATACGGGCACTTGATAGTAAGCTCATCAGATGAGATAATCAGCTCAGAAAGCGAGCATTTAAAGTGTCGGAATACTACACCCCACAACGTGTCAGGGGTTTGTACAGTCCTGCTGCTACTGAGCCGTTCAAACTCTCCCGTTCGAAAATAGATCTCTTTTTAGAGTGTCCCCGCTGTTTCTACCTCGACCGGTTTCTTGGTGTTGGCCGTCCGCCCGGTTTTCCCTTTGCCCTCAACTCCGCCGTAGATCACCTCTTAAAACTTGAATTTGATATCCACCGGACTAATGGCACTAAGCATCCACTGATTGTAAAATATGGTATTGATGCCCGTCCGATTCCGCATGACGATCTGGACAAATGGCGGCATAACTTTACTGGTATCCAACATGTTCATCAGCTGACCAACTTCCTGGTTTTTGGGGCAATTGATGACCTCTGGCAGAACTCGCAAGGTGAGTACATCGTGGTTGATTATAAATCCACTTCTAAAGACGAAGAGATTACCGAACTGAATAAAGCCTGGCAGGATGGCTACAAGCGACAGATGGAAGTCTACCAGTGGCTGCTGCGACAGAACGGCTACAAGGTCTCCGATACCGGCTATTTCGTCTACTGCAATGGTCGGACCGATAAAGAAGCCTTTGACGCCAAACTGGAGTTTGATATTACCCTAATCGCTTATAAGGGTGATGACTCCTGGGTTGAGAAAACCTTATTCAATATTCACAACTGCTTAAATAATAGCCTGATACCAGCCGCCAACCCGGGGTGTGACTATTGTAACTATGTAAACGCTGTTGAGGCAAAAGAGAAAGAGGGTAATCTTCTTCCTGTATTACAATCCTCAAACTAATCTATTGCCGAATTTCTGAACCGTAATCTTTATGGCTTCGTGGATTTTTGGATGTTTGTTATTACTCCCGTTAGAGAGAAGATCATCAAGACATGTAGCCAAGTCTTTATCAAGTCCTTCCATATACCACAGCTTTCTAGAAAGTAAGAGGATAGCATTATCCAGCTGATTTGCATCCAATTCAACTTCATAATGTTCCCTAAGCAACTTCGCCAGTTTATCTCTAGCCGGACCTTCAAAAGAGACACGGCGAAAGTCAGCTATCAACCAGCGCATTTTATTTACAACCCGTTCCATTTCCTTATACGGCACAATTTCTATCTTATCTTTCGGATCTTCCTGCCTCTCAACCGCAGATTCTTCAAATATCTCTAAAATATCTTTCAGATCGCCCATGGTCTCATCAACGAAACTCTGGGTAATGGCGCTCTTGTTACTCGCTGATTGCCACCATCTCAGCTCTTTCGCCAGTTTTGCCAGCTCAATTATCTTAGGATTATCCAGTTGAGTGTCATACTTGCTTTCAAGAACATCAGCAAGACGATCCACTTCTTCTTGAGAGACCACTATCTTGTTGGGATCAAACCCGTTGTCCGTATGTGTATTATCCATTTGAACTCCTAACGTAGAGTAAGTAGCTTCACCAAACCAAAAACTGTGTCAGTACTACTAAAAGGTATCATATCCGATACAGCGTTCAATATCCACCAAACCGCTACCACAGCCGTTAATCCTGCTATAATGGTCTTCCAACTGATCCGACGCTTTCGCTGTACTCCCTCCATAAGGCTTCGGTACAGCTTTTCATACTTCTGCCGATAACCGTCTGCTAGCATCCGGTTTAAGCCCAGATACCTAACAACCTGCATTGCCAGGTCTCTGTCAGAAACGCGGCGCATCATCTCCCGGCTGGTTCTTTGCGAAAGAATATTCAAGCTCCCTTCCCAAAGGATTTCCTGGTCGATAATGGCCACTTTCTCGTGAATCGAGCCTTGCAGGTAAAAGATATTGGCGCCTAACTCCTCATAATGGCTAAGCACCTCTCTTGCCTGTTTGCGAAGGCACAGATCCTGCTCCTCAACCGGACGGGTAAAGATGAAGACCTCAACATTGGTATCTTTGAGCTTGTAGAGTATCCGATTAAAGGTATCGGCACGGTATTTGGAAACGAACGGGCTGTAAATAATAACTTCGCGCTTGGCAGCCAGCATGTCTTTGGTAAAGGCCGGGTAAAACGTTTGTTCGTTAAATAAGTTCTCGGTACTTGTTGGTTCCTGGCGGGGGACCCATTGGCTGTGCTTGTCTCTGACGTGAACGCTATGTAGATGAGTCTTGGCGATCATACTCCTCCTTAATGATTAGTTCCTATAAGCTATAAATTTGTGGTTGTTTCTGCTAAGATAGCGGTATATGAATAGCAGAGAAGATCAGATTGCTCTTGGTGAGCTGGGCGCTACTTTGAAGAGCGCTCGGGAAAGGCTCGGCCTCTCCCAGAGCCAGGTTGCCGCTCAAGCGAAGGTGAGTAAGAACTACTACGCCATTATTGAACGTGGCGAGAGCAACCTGACGTATGTGAAACTGCATCGAATTTTGAAAGTACTAAAAATCGACTCGCTGAAGACATTCTAATCAGAGCGATCAGGCTCGCTTTCAGGTTCAGCGTAGTAGATTTGCTTCAGTTTTGGATGATTCTCCAGCGCAAATTCAATGAAGGTGTTCCAAAATTTTTTCGCAGGGTCCACCATGCGTGAGTCGGGCTCCGCGTACGCCTGCGAAAGCTGGTATGGGAGCGCCAAATCCACCGTACCAAATCCGCTCTCGCGGTCGTAGGTGGGAGCGGTCTGAAACACCCGCTCAACCACCGCCCGCTTCACGTCTCGATCCCCCGCCTTCCAGATTAGGTAGGGACTCTGAAGCAGCGTACCAACTCGCTCCAAGGCTTCCTCGAAGTTCGGGGGGCCTTCTTGGTGTTTCTTCAGAATCCGCTCCGCCCGCTCCCGGGCGGCTCGGAGCTCCTTCACCTCCCGCTCGTACTCCCTCACCAGCTCCTCGTCCCCGGTCTTGCCGATGCGCTTGACCAGGGCGCTGATCTCCTCCCCGGCTGCCCGGACCTGCAGTTCCTGTGCCCGGCCCTCCTGGTCCCACTCCCGCACCCGCCGCTCCCAGAGGTCGCCGGTGATCTCCCTGACCAGCTTCAGAAAGCCAGGACGGGCGGTGAGGCTCATGAGGAGTCGTTCGAACTCGCCGTGCATCTGGTCCCGGGGGATGGTCTGCCCGTAGCGGGGGCAGTCCTTCTGATAGCAGTGGTAGCGGGCATAGCGTCCCCGGACGACGCTCGCCGTGATCCGCCGGACGACCAGCGGGCCGAAGAGCTCATCCCCTGACCCGCTGTTCCATACCTTCCGGCATGACCTCGGAGCGCTGCAGTGCACCGTTCGTCAGTGACTGGTAGGCCAACGGCCTCTCAGAACACGTCAGTATCCTCGACCTCGCTGTACCATCGGAGCCCCTGGCCCAAAACGGCTCTCACTTGCCATCGGATGCTCTTGGGCGAACCAGCTATCTGATCCCGGAGTGCCGCCAGCCGCTCCATGGCCGGTGGACGATCTGCCGTCTCCGTGGTGAGCAGGCGCTGCTCCATGCGACGGAAGTTCAGTTGAGCAGTTTGCCAGTACCCCCAAGACTGACAGAGAACCTGGGCCACCCGCCTCGTGTTGATCCGGTCGCCATCGCACTCACCTGTTGGGTGGGTTCCAACGATGTCAAGCATCTGGCCGATATCCTGAGGCCGCGGGGCCACATACTGGAGCTTGCTAAGCAGAAGATCGGCCATCGTCAGTGTATCAGAATCTATCACCAGGCGATTCCGTAGGTCAAGGGTGTGGCAGAACTCTAGCCTGTCGAAGAACACATCCACCCAGTGAGTCCGATCACTGGCCGAGAGCGTCCAGCGTCTTCCTTCGGTCGCTACCAGCAGACGTGCGTCCTGGATGTAGCCGAACTCGTCCAGAACACCCTGCAGACCAACAGCATCCCGTCTGTCGCAGACAAGGTCAAGGTCCTTGATGCTGTTGGACCAACGCCGATCCACCTCAGCCATACCCCTGCACCGCAGCACCACCGCCGCGGAACCGGCAAGGCGCATACGCACGCCACGTTCTTCCGAAGCCCGGAGGAGCCGTCGAATGAGTTCGCTTGGAGCTGGCGCCATAGACACATCAGTTACTCGATGGGGATCTCCGAGAATGCCCGATCGATACGGAGGCCCTGCCGACGTCGCAGGGCTTTGGCTGCGAGGTACCACACCAAGCCGATGCCGAAAGCCAGCGCGATGGTGATCAGCGACTGCGGCGCGTGACCAGCTGCGATGGAGTCGTTCCAGAGCATGACAGCAAGCACACTGACGGCGATGAACCCGGCGGCACCCGCGAGGGACATCATGGGCAGACCACAGACGCGCTGGCTCGCTATAGAACTCCTGTGGAAGAGCTCGGAGCGTCTCCAAGGGAAGGTCATCGCACCCAGCATGGTGGGGAGCCAGGCAAGCATGGTCGCAAGCACGAGTACAAGGGCACCTACAAAGGGAACGAAGAGGAAGAGGGCGAGAAGCGCAATGTTCACCAGGGTTGCTGCAACGATGGCTGTGACCGGTGTATGACGTCGCGGATGAACGTAACCCAAGGCAGCTGGGGCAATCCTGTCGAAAGACCACGCTATCATCGCTCGGGTGGCGTATGCCAGAGTCGCTGGAATCCAGAAGCACGCCCATGTGAAGAAACCGATGCAGATCATGGCTGCCAGCACTGGACTCTGGGTCGAGAGCGATGCCAGTAGGGAGAAGTAGGGAGATACCGGGAGACTATGCCCAGATGGCCCCTGGGCATACGCTCCGAGTGCGGCCTGGAATCCTGGCTGGAACACACGGTCGCCCAGTGTGGAGAGCAGAGCCATCAGCAGCCCGGCAAGGACAATCGAGCCGAAGATGCCGAGCAACTGGTTCTGCCGTGCGTTGCGCACCTCACCACCTATGTTCACAGACGCGATGCCGCCCATGAAGGATAGGATAGGCCACACTGCAGCCAGCAATGTCTCACGCAGGGAGAAAGCCTGTGGCGAGATCGGGCCAGCTCGCTCGATCCTCAAGGAC